>JALYZH010000032.1 GCA_030948945.1 Gemmatimonadota bacterium
CCGCGGGGCGGCGCGCTCGGCGCCGCAGTCTGTGGACGTGGAGGTGACGCCCGCTCGGTGGATGGTGCCGCCAACACATCGGGCTTCGACACGATGCCACCACGACCAGTTCCGGCGACGGCAGCGATGTCGATTCCGCGCTCCTCGGCGATGCGTCGCGCTGCCGGCGATGACTTGACCGTCTCCGACTGCGGAGCAGGCGCGGGAGCGGGAGCAGGCGCCGGACGCGAAGGCGCGGATGCGGCGCCAACACTCGCGGGGACTGCGCTCTCCTCGATTTCGCCAAGCACGTCGTCGACGTGCACGACGTCACCTTCTTTTTTCGCCTGCTTTGCCAGGACGCCCGGCTTCAGCGCCGGGACTTCGACCGTGATCTTGTCGGTGTCCAGCTCGACCACCGTATCGCCCGCGGCAACTGCCTCGCCTTCCTTCTTCAGCCACCGGGAAACCGTGGCTTCGACGATGGATTCTCCGAGCGGGGGGACCTTTATGGAGAGCATTCAGACTGATCCGGAGCGGATAGAAATCAAAGTCAGTATCTTCGTAAATGCGTGCGCTTCATATTGATGCGCACAAAACTGGATAGTAGGCGAAGCTGCCGACTGAATATAACGCTCCGATAATCGCGTGCGAGGACTGACGATCTCGGCGCACGGCGGACTCGACCAGCTCGAGTACCGGACCGATTTGCCGAAGCCCGAGCCCGGACTCGGCCACATCCGCGTCCGCGTGAAAGCCGCTGCGCTCAATCATCTCGATCTTTTTGTAATCGCGGGGATGCCCGGCGTGAAGATCACGCCGCCCTGGATCCTCGGTGCCGATGCGACCGGCATCGTCGACGCGATCGGCGACCTCAGCGGAATCTCGGACAACCAGCTCAAGGTCGGCGACAGCGTCATCATCAATCCCGGCCTCAGCGACCACACTTGTGAGTACTGCCAGGCGGGAGAGCATTCGCTCTGCGTGAAATTCGGAATACTCGGTGAGCACGCGCCAGGAACGCTGGCGGAATACATCGTGGTTCCCGCGCGCAATGCGCGTAGCATTCCGAAGGACAAGCCGGTCGAGCAGGCGGCGGCGTTCACGCTCGCTACGCTCACGGCGTGGCGGATGGTAGTAACGCGGGCGCGCGTCAAGCGGTCGGACAACGTGCTCATCTGGGGGATTGGCGGCGGCGTGGCGCTGGCGGCCCTCGAGATCGTGCGCACGATCGGCGCGACCGCGTGGGTCACGTCGCACAGCGACGAGAAGCTTTCGCTGGCGAGGGGACTTGGCGCCGAGGATGGGATCAACTACACGACGACGGATGTGGGGAAGGAGATCAGGGCGCGCACGAACAAGCGCGGAGTCGACGTCGTATTCGATACAGTCGGCGAAGCAACCTGGGCGCAATCACTCGGAGCGCTTGGCAAGCGCGGCAGACTGGTGACGTGCGGCGCGACGTCAGGGCCGATGGTGCAGATGGATGTGCGTCGGGTGTTCTGGAATCAGTGGGACATCATGGGCTCGACGATGGGAAATGACGCGGAGTTCGACGCCGTGGCGAACGAGTACCGCGCCGGACGTCTCACGCCGCTCGTTGATTCCGTTTTCGATATCTCGCAGGGACGACAGGCGTTCGAGCGGCTGCAGAGTGGACAGCAGTTCGGAAAGATCGTGGTGCGGATTCCGGACTAATGCCTAGCGACGAGCCGCAAAGGGCCAATACCCCTCTGCCCGACGAGAAGGCGCAGTACAGCTCGGAGGAGCTGCAGCAAATCCGCGAAGAATTCACGTCCGGCAAAACACCGACTTGTCCGCGGTGCAGTTTCACCATGACAAAGCGTCTGATCGGTGGCGGGTCGTTCGGTCTGGGGTACGCGCGCCAGCGCGACTGGCTCATCTGCCCGAGGTGCCGTCGTAGCGCGATCTTCGACATTCATCGGGGGACGAGGACTTAACCCCCATGGAGAGCCGTCTCTCCCAGAATTTGACGGCAAAATCCATCCCCTCGTCATATCTTTGGCGGCCAGCTCTTGCAGCTCGGGCGGCATAGCCTCGAGCGACTCCGGCTTCAACCAACTCCAAATGAATTCCATCCGACGCCTGGCTACAATCGGCGCCCTGTTGTCGTTGCCCCTTGCACTCCGCGCTCAAGTGGTCGAGCGGCCGGTTCCTTTCGACAGCGCCGGACAAGTGCTGGTCGTCACGCCCTACATCGCTTCGCGCGCGGACCTGCGCTCGCCGTGGTGGCCCGTCTCGGGGGACTTCACCGAAGCGAGACTCTATACGGCGAACGACTCGACCTATGTGCTGACGGTCGGTCGGCGGACGGGAACCGTCGAGCGCTACAGTCTCAGTGCAGCGGACAGGGACGCCATACGCGCCATCGTGTCGCGACTGCCTCGGGAAGTGATCGCCGCACGCAACGATGCGCGCAATGCGTTCATCAGGAGCCAGGCGATCCTCGGCCTCGTGGCGTACGGCCCAACGTTTGCCGGCGCCATCGCGAACAACAGCGCCGGAGTTACAGCGGGATATCTGGTCGTCGCGGGCGGAACGTTCTTCGCGGCGTCGGAGATCTCGCGGAGAATGTTCGTCTCGCGCGCCCAGAGCGACCTGGCGTTCAACATGGGTCACAACGGCTCGCTCGCCGGCTGGGGGGCGATGTACGTTCTTGGCGCGAGCAACCGTGCCCAGTCTGGCGGCGCGTTTGTCGGAGGAGTGACAGGAGCGGCCATTGGGTTGAGCGTCGCCCGCCACATGACGGAAGCGGATGCTGTCGGAGCCGCGTTCGGCTCTGACATCGGCGCGCTGATAGGCTGGGGTACGATGGAAGCCATCAGGGGAAGGGAGACGTGTACGCCCAACGTTGATCCGTTTGTGGCGCCCGACTGCAAGCGCGGGCTCTCGACCAAAAGCGAAGTGGCAATCGTTTTGGCCTCGGGAATCATAGGCTATCCCTTGGGGGTGCTGTACCCGCGGAACGCGCGCTACAACGTCACGCCCGGAGACATTCAGACGTTGTGGGGAACGACGTTCATCGGCATGGCGACTGCCGGCACTTTCCTCGGCGACAAGAGCAGCAGGCGCGCGGTCGCGACCGCGTTGACGGCGGGCGGCATTGTGGGGATGATTGCCGGTGATCGCTTTCTGGTCCAGCGCTTCGATCATAGCCGGACTGAGGGAGGGCGCGTGGTCTTCGGCACCGTTGCCGGCGGACTGATGGGAGCAGGCATCGCCACCCTCACCAATACCAACAATCCGGATCCGTACCTGGTGTCGGGGATGGCGGCTGCTGGCGGCCTGCTCGGAATCATCGTCACTGAGCGCTATCTGGACCCCGCCCCCGACGCCGGACGAGGCCGTTTCCGAGTAACTTTCAACCCGGCGAGCCTTCCGTTGCTGGCCACCCGGAAACCAGGGACCTACTCCCTAATCAATGTGAGGTTCTAGTGGACACCACGACGACACTCACCTTCGGCGAAAGACTGCAGGGAAGCTTCGAGCAGCTGTATCGCTACGTGCCCGCGCTTTTCGGCGCGCTGGTCATTCTCTTCGCCGGCTACCTGCTGGCGAGATTGCTCGAGAAGGGCACCGACCGGTTGATGCGCCGCATCCATCTCAACCAGATCCTCGAGCGCGGTGGCGTGATGCAGGCGGTCGAGCGATCGGGGACGCGCGTGAATCCGACGCGTGTGGCCGGGAGTCTCGTCTTCTGGTTCGTGATGTTCACGGTGATGCTGGTCGCCGCCAACGCGCTCGGACTGCAATCGCTGGCGAACGTTTTCTCCGAGCTGGTCAGCTACATCCCGAGCGTCATCGCGTCGATCGTCATCATGATCGTCGGAATCGTCCTCGGCAGCTTTGTCGGCGGCTTGATCATGGCCTCGGCGGGCGGACTGCACGGAGGGCCGACTCTCGCGCGAGTGGGGAAGGGCGGCGTCGTCATGCTCGCCGCTTTCATGGCACTGCAGGAGCTTGGTGTCGCGACGGAGATCGTGACGACCGCGTTCGCGATTCTGTTCGGCGCGATCGCGCTGGCGTTGTCGCTCGCTTTCGGACTGGGCAATCGTGAGCTGGCGGGAGAGGTCACCCGCAACTGGTACCGTCGGTACAAGGATGAGCGCGACTCGATCGAGCGCGAAAATCGGGAGCTCGACAAAGTCGAAGGGATCGCGACCACCGAGGAGTACGTGCGACCGAACTACGCCGCCAACATCCGGCACTCAGGTCCGCACGACATAGTTCGCCCGCCAGAGTGAGTTCCGCCGCCGCTCCGTCACCCGAACTGGAGGTGACGTCCGCGACGCCAGAGCTAGTGAGGGCGTTGTCGCTTCGTGATGCGATCGCTCTCGTGCTCACCGTCATCGGCACCGGTGTCTTCCTCAAGACTGCGACGATGGCGCAGCTGGTGGGGAGTCCAAGTCGAGTGCTGCTGGCCTGGGTTGCCGCCGGTCTTTTGTCTCTTGCCGGTGCGCTCACCTACGCTGAGCTCGGTGCGATGGTCCCGGAGGCGGGCGGAGACTACGCATTTTTGCGCGAAGCGTACGGTCACCTCGCTGCCTTTCTCTTCGGGTGGACTAATCTCGTCCTCATCGCCACCGGAGGCGTCGCTGCCGTATCGACTGCGCTCGCGTCATTTCTCGGTTCCTTCGTCCCGCTCGATGCGGTGTGGGCGACGCGCGACTTTCATCTCCTCGGTCAGGTCGTGCACTGGAGATTGGGAATCCAGCAATTCGTCGCGGTCGCGGTGATCATCCTCTTCTCCGCGATCAATGCGCGCGGGGTGGCAGTCGGAGCGCGCGTCCAATGGCTGGCGACGCTCGGCAAGCTGGGAGGAATCGCCATCATCGTGCTCGGCGCGTTTCTTCTTTCGCGTACGGGCTCGTGGCAGCATCTGCGGGCGCCGGCATCCGCGCAAATCACGAATGGAGGAATGAGCGCCTTCGGCGCAGCGATGCTGGCAGCGCTGTGGGCGTATCAGGGTTGGGCCAACGTCGCGATGGTCGCTGGCGAGATAGAGAAACCCGAGCGCAACGTTCCGCGCGCGCTGATCTTCGGAATGGTGTTGGTGATCGTTGTGTACCTGATCACGAACGTCGCCTACTTCTACGCGCTCCCGTACAGCGAAGTGCTGACGTCGAACTCGACTGCCTATCGTGACGCTCTTCCAGTCGCGGCAAAGGCGGCGCAAACGTTCTTCAAGTACGGGCCGCAGCTCGTATCGCTGGCTTTCATCATCTCCGTCATCGGCGCGCTCAACGGAATCATCCTCATGAATGCGCGGGTTCCGTTCGCGATGGCTCGCGACGGACTGTTCTTCAGCAAGCTCGGAGCGCTGAGTCCAACGTCGCGCGCTCCGGTGATTGCCATCTGGGTGCAGGCAATCTGGGCATCGATTCTCGCGCTGTCCGGCACCTTCGATCAGATCACGACCTCGGTGATGTTCGCGCTGTGGATCTTCTTCGCTCTCGTCGGATCGTCGCTATTCGTGCTGCGACGGAAAGTCCCGGCGGCGCCGAGGCGTTACCGGACGCCCGGATATCCGGTGGTTCCGATTTTATTCGTGCTCGTCGCCGTCTGGCTCGTCATCAACAGCATCAAGGCGTACCCTGTAGAATCCGCCGCCGGACTGCTGCTGATCGCGCTTGGTCTGCCGTTCTACATGTTCTTTCAGCGCGGGGCCAGGCACGTCGCTGATGCTACGCCGGAGCCGGGGCTGCTCGGATAATACGAACTGCAACTGAACGAGTGGTGAGCTGCCTGCTTTCAAGCAAATAGCGTTTAGCCGTACGACGTCGGGACGCTCCTAATCAGGGAGAGGAGTACTCCGGGCTGCCGCGCGAAAATGGTTGTTGGTCCGGAGCGTTCGCCCCTCAGCCTTCGGCATGGGTGACTTCGCAAAATTGCACGTTTGGCGGAAGGCGCACGCTTTGCCGCTCAACGTGACGGCAATTCGAATCCGAGGCTCAAACTACGCGTCACTCCGTAGTCAGTTGATCAGAGCGGCGATGTCGATCCCGGCAAACATCGTGGAAGGAAGAGGACAGAAGAGCGAGCGCGATTTTGCACGATTCCTCGGGTACGCGCTCAATTCCAGCTCCGAGCTGGAATACCATCTGGTTGTCGCCCGTGACATTCGAGCGATCACCCTGAGCGATTTCACCTCGCTCCTCGCACAGCTCATAGAAGTCCGGAAAATGCTCCATGGACTCCTGAAACGCGTAAACTCCGCGGCGCCGGTGCTATCTGCCGTCGAGTGACGTCCCGACGTCGTACGGCTGGCCGCTATCAGCATAGGTGAGCTGGCAGCTCACCACTCGTTCAGTTGCATTTGCAAGATCATCCGTTACGGAGCTGATGGACTTTCCGCCCGCTGCCTGACGGCGCGCAGCCACATCCTCCGGATGATCGCACTACCCGGGTAGATCAACCGCCAGTAAACGGCAAATCGGCGACGCGCGCGGTCTGAGCTGGCTAACACGCGTGTCTCCGTAATCACTCGTGAGGCGTTTTGACCTTCCGGCGAGATCACGAAGTTCATGGCACCCAACACAAAGCCTGGCGGGAGATCACTTTTGAACAGCTGAGGTGTCATCGCTGCGCGATTTCCTCGCGGCGTCACTACTGGTGTACCGATGACGATCTCGCGCGGCGCATCATCAGCGAGATAGATGAAACCGCCGTGCGTCGCGACGTCCAGCAGCGGCCTGTTGCTCCCGGCGTTCAAAATTCCTTGCGGCAGCGCACGTCCGCCGCGGCGAATCCACGTCAGCGTACGAAAGAACGCTACCTCGTCGGCGCGAACCTGCTTGAGCGCAGCATAGACTTTATCCGGGGGCGCATTCACCGTAATTGCGTGACGCTCGTTGAATTGCCAGGCAGGAACGAATTCGTCGAGATGCGTTTCCGACCTGGAGACACGCGACATGGGCGCGGGAGCACGCAATCCAATTCCAGCGACCACGACTCCAATTCCGGCGATCACCAATCCTTGCGACCGGTTGGTGATGTGCAGCCGCTCGATGGGCCTGATGGCGAGAATGATTCCGGCAGCCGTGACGACCAGACCGGAGTATACGATCGCGGATTCCAGCATCTGCTGTCCCGTGTAGCGTCCGCTACAAAGTACCCTTCAGATACTGCTTGCGCAGCGGTTCGGGGTGACGCTCGATGGCGTAGCGGAGCATGGTGCGCGGCATTACCCGGTAGTGTTTCCGCAGAAATGCGTCCTCGGCGCGGCGATCGCGCTTTCCTACCTCGCGCAGCATCCAGCCGACGGCCTTGTGAATCAGGTCGTGGGTATCGGTCAGCAACAGCCGCGCGATCTTCATCGTTGGCCGGAATTCGCCGGCTCTTATGAAATGGAACGTCGAGATGATCGCGATGCGTCTCTCCCACAGGCTCTTCGAGCGCGCGAGCTTTTCCAGCAGCTTGATCTCTCGGCGATCCAAATGCGGACCGACGATGTGCTCCGCGGAAGCGTCGACGAGGTCCCAGTTGTTGATGTATTGCGTATTGGCGAGATACGCGCGGTGAACCTTCGCCCGTACCGCCTTATCACCGCGGCGATACCTGTGAACGAGCAGCAGCAGCGCGAGCAGCCGCTCCTCGTGCCAGGGCGATTTCAGCATCTCGAGCACCCGCGAATCCTCTAGCTCTGAATACTCGCGCACGAGTCGGCGGAGGTCGGGAACTCTGAGTCCGAGGAATTTGTCGCCGGCGCCGTACTGTCCTGGCGCGGTCTTGAAGAAGCCTTGCAGAAATTCTGCGTCCGTCGGATCAGCCAAGGCGCGCAGCTCTTTTCGCAGCGCCGTGAGCGTCGGCACCGTCGGCGGCTTCTTACTGCGCGCTTTGCGTTGCGGCATTCACCACGGCCTTCGCGACCGCCTGTTGTAGCGGACCAACATCAGGAAAAAATCCACGAGCATTCGTCCCCATGTTCTGCCGGTTCGTGAGCAGCACAATCGAGAGGCCGTATTTCGGAACCCCGAGCACGTAGGTCCCCGTGAAACCGGTGTGGGAGAAACTGCCGTCGGGCAAACCCGGGGGCGATTGCCAGCCGAGGAAGTTCTGGTACTTGTCGCGGGTGAGAAAGGCGTCGATGACCTGCGGGCGGATGTACTGGTGGTCCTTGTACCGACCGCGGTTGTTCAACAGGTCGAGCAGCGCCCCAAGATCCTCCGCAGTCGAGAAAAGTCCGGCGTGACCGGCTACCCCGCCGTTCGCGTAGAACGAATTCCCATCGTCGACTTCGCCATTGAGAACGTATTGGCGCCAGCCGCTCCACGCCGTCGGATCACCTCTGTATCGATACCCGAAGGTCGAATCGTACACCATGTGCCGCTCGTAGACATTTCCCTGTTCCGTCGAAGCGAACTCGGTGAAGCCGTGCGCCTTCGGATTGAAAGTGGTCGACCGGAGTCCCAGCGGGCGATACAGATTCTGCTCGAGGAACACATCGAGCGGCTGTCCGCTCGCGTGTTCGACGACATACCCGAGGAGCATGAAGCCCAGGTCGCTGTAGTGGCGCGCGTCGCCGACGCCCCACTGGAGCGGTATGTCGCGAATCACGGCGTAGGTCTGCCCGCTGTTCGACGCATGGTAGTACAACGGCTGCCACTGCACGAGTCCGGACGAGTGTTGGAGCAGATGCCGGACTGTAATGCTGTCGAGGTAAGGGCCACGGAAATCGAGCAGGTAGCGCGAAACGGGAGCATCCAGGTCGATCTTCCCGCGGTCGACGAGGAGCATCGTCGCCATCGTCGTTCCCATCACCTTGGTAACCGATGCCAGATCGAACATCGTCGACGTCCGCATGGCAGGTGGCGCGACCAGTCGACGCCCTTCGTAATCGTTCAGCTGAGCGTACCCAAACGCGCGCTCGTGGACGACACGGCCATTACGAGCCACGAGAAACACCGCGCCCGGAATCAGCGTGCCGATCGAAGCATTGATCGCCGAGTCAGCTGCCGCGATCCCGCGCGCGAGCGCCGGATCCGGAGCAGCCAGGGAGCCCGCCGGTGCGTATGGTGCACAACTCCCTGTCACCGCGAAAGCCGCCGCGGCAGCGAAACCAAATCGAGATCGCATCGTGTGACGAAAGATCCGCCAGGGACTGTGAACTGCAACCAGCCGGTAGTCTTCAGTAACAGTTTTTCATATACTCTCTCTCCATGAACACGCTCAGCGCCGCCGACACCGCGTGGATGCTGGTTGCCACAGCGATGGTGCTGGTGATGACGCCCGCCGTTGGGTTTTTCTACGGCGGAATGGTCAGAGCGAAGAACACGCTCAATACCATGATGATGAGTTACGTCGCGCTCGGCTTCGTCGGGATCGCATGGACCGTCATCGGCTATTCCCTCGCGTTCTCTACCGGCTCCTCCTGGGTCGGCGGATTGAATTACGCGTTCTTTCACGGTGTTGGCCTGGAAGCGCACGGTACCATCCCACATCTGCTGTTCGCGGCGTACCAGGCAACCTTCGCGGTGATAACCGCGGCCCTCATCTCCGGCGCGATCGTCGAGCGAATGCGCTTCGGCGCGTACCTCACTTTTATCACCCTGTGGTCGGTCGTGGTCTACGCGCCGATAGCGCACTGGGTGTGGGGCGGCGGCTGGCTCGGTAAGCTCGGCGCGCTCGACTTCGCCGGCGGCACGGTCGTTCACATCAACGCCGCCGCGGCCGCACTCGTGGTCGCGGTAGTACTCGGGGCGCGGAAGGACTACGCGCGCCAGGCAATCATCCCACAGAACGTGCCCTTCACCCTGCTCGGCGCCGGCATCGCCTGGTTCGGGTGGTTCGGATTCAACGGCGGCAGCGCGTTCGGAGCGAATGCATCGGCTGCGCTCGCCTTCACGAACACGATGTTCGCGCCGATGGCGACCCTGGTCGTGTGGAGTCTGCTCGATATCCTGCGCACAAAAAAGACGACCGCGATAGGAGCGGCTACAGCGATAGTGGTGGGCTTGGTGGCGATCACCCCCGCCGCCGGTTTCGTGAGCCCGCTCTCGGGAATCGCGATCGGCGGAATCGCCGCGGCGCCAAGCTACTTCGCGCTTCTATGGAGAGCGCGGACACGGCTCGACGATTCACTCGACGTCGTATCGGCGCACGGGGTCGGCGGAGTCGTGGGCGCGCTGCTCACCGGAGTGCTGGCGGAACGGAGCTGGAATGGAACGGCCGATGGCGCGCTGTTCGGAAATCTCGCGCAGCTCGCCGTCCAGTTCGCGGCGGTGGGAGCGACGATTCTTTACAGCGTCGTCGGCACCTTCGTGATCCTCAAGCTCGTGGCGCTGGTCGCGCCTCTTCGCGCCAGCGTGAAGGAGGAGGGGATGGGAATGGATCT
>JALYZH010000069.1 GCA_030948945.1 Gemmatimonadota bacterium
CATGAGCGCCATGCCGTCTCGATGAAGAGCCTAGAGAGCCGTAAATCTTTTCACCCCAAACCGAGTTGGGTGCAATAGTAGCTCTGCGTGCTGTTCTGAACACCGCTGCAGTGGATACTAACGTCGCTGATGAGGGGGGAATCATCTGGCCCCTCTCGAGCGTCAGCGCTTGGGCCTGCAAGTTTCTGAAGGTTGAGGATGGCGTACATTGTACTCTCCGCGTTGAATGCGTTGCCGAAACGGGGACCGAATGCCCCCCTCTCGATGACGGCGTGTCCGGACAGAACGCCGCCACCCAATGTGACCGACCGATCGCTCGCTCTCAACCCGCCAAATGTGATTATTTCAGTCAATTCGTGGCGTGGATGACACCGCACCGCAAATGTCCACTCGCGGTCGCACACGCGTTCTACGAGAACGTCACGACGAGCTGCTCACGAAAAAGCATCGTGATCCTGTTTACGGACGAACTCGTGACGTGGCTTGGCTTTTCTGCAGCCAGGCGTCCTAAGACACGTGAAAGAGTCTGCTCATGAAGTCCCAAGCGGTGTGCAACACCACCCCAGGTGGAACCTGAATTCTTGTACGTAACCGCACGCATCAAAACCACCCAATTCAAGTAGTCCTCCAACCGCATGGGTGAATTAACGCGCGCAGTTTTCGTCCAATGGTGACACAGCGTTGCTCGATTGCAGCGCATGAACGTAGCGAGCTGTTTGACGGATGACACGACCTCGTGGCTTGTCGCGACGTAGAGGAGAGCCTCACGTAGAAGCGGCGGAAGATTGGGGAGTGAGGCGACAATCGACGCCACAGAGTGTAACAAATCCCTTGTACGGGCCCTTCCGACCGCGCGCAATAGCTCCAGCGTCGTTTGGTGGGACCATACTATTTCGTCTACCCCGAGCGGGCACAACAAACGAATTGTATCAGCATCCCGCTCAGTAACCACAATAACCGCACAATGCGGATGCCGTCCCCGTATTCGCGCAATCCTCGCTACGGCTATATCTGTTCGGAGCAAAGCCTGCACGTAGACTAGGCAGGAGATTCCGTTGGATACGATCGCGGATTCACACAGGCTCCAATCACTTGACTCAACAGCTAATGGCAACAGTAGAGCAGTATCCGTCGGCCCCACGTTGAGGTTTTCCGCAGCGCGATAAATCACAATTTTGCCAATGAGAGTGGACGAAGCTACGTCGTCGCCCACACGTGCTGAATACGTGTCTCGCAGACCTAGCTGCGAATTCCTAGCGTTCTGCATTCGCGACAGTAAGGACGCTGATTCTACATGTTTGACGATCTGGTCCGGCACCGCATGGCTATCAATCCGACTACGCTGCCACTAACGAAGAGCTTCCATCGGCTCAATGCGCGCAGCCTTGCGCGCCGGTATATACCCTGCAATGGCGGCGGCAACGATAGTCAGCAATGACACCGCCGCCAAAATCACTGGATCATTGGGGCTTACTTCAAACAGTAGAGATCGGAGGACTCCCGTCACTGCTACGGCGCCGAGCAATCCAACGAGAATGCCGATTACAGCAAGGCTCATTGACTGCGTAATGACCGAACGAAGAATCTGACTTGACTGGGTACCGAGGGCCATGCGAATGCCAATCTCCGTACGGCGCTGGCCCGTAATGTACGCGATGACTGCATAGAGACCGACGCCGCTTAGAAGCACGGCCATCGTCGCCGCCAGGATCAGGATTACCATTACGAATCTGACACGCGCGGTCGAGCTCGCTACAATTTCATCCATCGTGCGTATGCGCGCGATCGGCGCATCACGGTCAATATCTGCCAGTGTTCGTCTAACCGCAGGCGCTAGACCCACTGGATGTGCCGAACGCGTAGCGATAAGTAGGGTCATGACATGCACCGGTTCCCACAACGGCGCGCCAGCAATGGGAATCAAAGGGAAGTACACAGCCTCCACCGGAGGTTTGTCGAGTCCATAACCATGAACGTCGCCCGCGATTCCTATGACGTGATAATAAGGTGGCTTATCATCGTTGGCCTTGATTCCTTTCCCGATCGGATTCTCGTGCGGCCAGAACCGCTCTGCAAGCGCGTGGCTTACCACGACTCCACCGGAGCGAACGTCATTATCTAGCCAACTGGGAGTGCTACCGCGCACAGGGATTTTGAGCGCCGCGAAAAACCCAGGTGTGATTTGGATTGCTTGCACACACGGAGGTTGCTCAGAAGGAGAACTCAATGGCTGACCTTCGATGAATATGCCTGAGCAGTCGTGATCTCCATCGAGCGGAACACGTTGCGTCGCAGCGACCTTTGTGACACCCGGAAGAGCCGTGAGCCGCTCCATCAATCTCTCCCAAACGGCGCTCGCACTCTCCTCTGTTCGATAGTGGGTGGCCGGAAGGATAACTTCGACTGTTAGCACGCCGGTACTAAGAAAGCCGGCGGGTACAGTTTGTAGATTTCGGACACTCTGCACCATTATCCCGGAAGCGGCCAGCAACACCAGCGCCATGGCAACCTGACCTGCTACGAATGCGCCCCTTGCTGCTCGCTGGCGTCGAGAGAGCGTCACGCCACGTCCGCCTTCCTGCAACACTCTTAAGAAGGAAGAAATGCCCACAAGCTGGAGCAGACCGAAAGTAATCCCAGCACCTAACGCTATGATGACGGCGAATGCGACTGAAATAGGACGTAATTGGATTTCGCTCAGTCGCGGGATCTCCGGCGGTGCGATGGCGACTAAGATATGGATTGTCAAGAACGCGAACAACACACCCGCAAGCCCAGCGAGTCCGGTGATCAAGAGACTCTCGACCAAAGACTGCCGCGCTAAGTGCATGTATCCAGCGCCAAGTGCGACACGAATAGCCGATTCCCGTCGACGCGTGTCGGCACGTACGAGGAACAAGTTGGCGACATTGGCGCACGCAATTACAAGCACGAGTCCCACGGCAGCTAGAAGAATCCAAAGAACACGTCCTGCGCTACCGACCACTTCGTCCCTAAGAGGTACGACATCAACCGTAAGCCCGGTCCGCCGCATGAACGCCGATGTGTACACATCCGGAAATACTTCGGGTAGCTGCGCAGTGAGAGACGCCATATCTTGACGCGCAGCGTCGAACGAGACGCCCTTCCTTACGCGCGCTACCGTCGACAAGTAATGATGGTCATGAGCACGCGCAGCAGGATCGCCACCTAACGGGAACCATACATCAACTCTCCGGTCGGGCAGCTCGATGCCTTCCTTCATCACACCGATGATCGGGACTCGCATTCCATCGACTGTAAGCATCTTGCCGATTACACTTGGATCGCCGCCATAGCGATGGACCCAGAGATCATGCCCGAGAACCGCTACGCGCCCCCGCATACGAGGGAGATCGTCGTTGGGACCGATCGTCCGCCCTAATTCTGATTGGAGTCCTAATTCCGTCAACAGACTAGCGGTAGCGTATGTGCTCTTGACCTGCTCAGCTGGTCCATCACCAGTCAACGTGGTCAGCTCCGCGCCCGAGTCGTAAGCTCCTACACTCTCAAGTGTGTGATTCTGGCTTCTCAGAAAGAAGTATTCGGCATCGGAAAGGCCGAGTCTCCGGCCTGCGAATGCGCTGGCCGCCGGCATCCGATATCCAATCGATATCAACCGATCTGCACTAGGGTATAGAAGCTGTCTAAGCATTACCGCGTCAACCAAGGTGAACATCGCCGTGGTCGCGCCAATGCCCAGTACGAGTATGACAAGTACGGTCAGCGAGAAGGCTGGCGTCCGTGCTAACGAACGCAGCGCGTGCGTGAAGTCTCGTCGTACAGTGCGGATTCGGTCGAGTCCGTGGTGAGCACGCATAGCGTCACGCTCGATCTGGCAAGTTTCCCGTTCAACCTGCTCGAGAATTCCAAAGCATCGAAGGGCATCTACACGTGCCGCTTCGGGACTCATGCCGGCTGAAATATTTGTCGGTACGGAGCTGGAGATGACGCTGTAGCTCTTTAGCTACATCTTGCTCGAGCTGCTGACCGCGCAAGAGTGTAGATAATTCGCGATATCGATCTTTGACCCAAGCCATCTGTATCAACTCTCCAACGCACTACGCTGGGTGTGCTTGCAGGACCTTTCCGGCTGCGACAACAATTCGATTCCAAGTTGCGGCTTCCGCGCAACTGGCTGCGTTCGGCAGAAGTGAGTGTGTAGTACCGCGCTCGGCGGTTATTGTCTGAGTCTCCCCACACCGCAAACGATCCATCCCTTCCTGGCCATTCGATGGAGCGCAGGGTCGAGAGACGCTCCTCCACGCTGAAGGCTTCCTCGGTGGCTACCTCAATCCAACGCGTAATCGCGTAGCCGTTCATCGATTCCCCAACCTAGATGAGACTCCTGTCATTGCAAGTGCGATTTGGAGACATCGACACACATTCTTGGGACGCACTTCGGCACCCTGGCAATCCGCGGCCGATAGGTGCTAGCCAAGCGGCACGGAGGATATCTTGCGCTCATCAGCTTTCTGCGAGCCCGTCTCGATCCGCTGTTAGCGGGGCGCTGCGCGCTGTCGATTCACTTTCGCGCCCATCTTCGACGGACGCGCGTGATTCTCCCGCTACGAAAATAATGACGGCCGGCAATTGCCTCGCACGCTCCGTCCGTTGCATGTGTGGCCGGAATCCTTGCATTCTGTTTCGGCGCTCTTGGTCCCTTGGCCCCCTGTCGAGGCCGGATCACGTGTCGCGCTCAATACGGACCTACCAGGTGTCGCCCCTCAGGTAACGGGAATTCCAAAGAACGTGGCGATGAACACTGGCCGGATAGCAGCATTGCAAGGTTGCGTGTCGTTGCGTACTCCATCCTCCGTTGCATATCGGCTGATAAGACTTTGAACGCGTGAGGGGGCGATCGTGGCCCCCTGTGAGCCTTGGCATAGAGGACCGGGTGTGATGTCCTGTGCTCGCGTCGCGGTCACCAAACCCCCGCAATGCGATAGAGACCCATGAGTCATTTAGGCGTCAGTTTCAGTCTTAAAGGTTCCAGCTTAAGCGGCGCGGGAGCCGCCCTACCACCAGTCCAGATGCGTTCGGTGATCATCGGCGCGCTAAACCTTTGTCTTGCGCTGGAGGACAATTGTTGCCCATCGCTCCCTCATGGGCAGAGGGCGTCCATAAACGCCAGGAAGGCGTTGAGCGCATCCTTCCATTTCTTTGGCAGAAAGGGAATCGCTACAACACCTTTTAGTATCGGCCTAACGATCTTGTAGGCAGCACAGACATTGGGCAGGACGGTGGCCGGATTTGCTTGGGCTGCCGCTTGCGTCATATGGTGCTTACCGCCCAGAGAAATCGACGCCATGTCAGCGGCTTGGACGTGGTTGTCAATCTCTTCGAACGTCGGCGCCTCTTGCAGCATCGTGAGATCCTGAGGTTTGTAATTGTAAGAGTTGCAATCCGCAATCAATGTCCGATATCAAACGAATAGTCGTCGGCAGCCACTAAAGACGGTCGACGGAAGACGTGTTGGCAGCCTTCGCTGATTGCAGTGCTTCGCGGTGATGCAGGGCGGTACTGCCCCGAGCGAAAGAGCATCGTCGAGCGGGGACTGCCGACAATGGGCGCGCAATCCCACGCAGATAGCGCAAGATCTTCAGCTACTGAGCTGCGCAGTCTCCAGAAAGAGGTCTTGCTCACCAACGCCGACACGGACGTCGTTACGTGTGGCCGCCGAGCCCTGGCATCGGATTGGACGCAAGCCTACCAACGTTGATTCCTACCTGTTCAGCAATTTTCCTGTCGCCAAGTCGGTTAGAAAGTGCCGTGATCGCAACGGCAGCAAAATGGGCGTCAAGTTTGGCAACAAGCTGTCGGTCGATTGGTCCGGGATCGGGACCTGGGCCAGGAGGGTTGTGAATGTGCCACCAAATGATGATGGGCCACCACGGTGGGCAAATCGGCACGTCATCCAAGAGTGCCTCCGACGAGAAGTCGCAGAAGGGATGGAGCCAATGCGGGGCCGAGCGCGGGAGCAATGTCACATAATACGCGCTGCCTGGACGGGTCACAGGTACGCTATGGGTAACTTGCATTACGCAGTGGGCATTGTGTCATCGACGGTGGGAGATTGCCAAAGGTAATGATTGAAAGTGCACACTCGGCGCGGTCGTGGTCGGGGAGCCGGGGGGGTGACTCCCCTGACGCAGCTGCTCGACCAATTCGCCATCGTGCGTCTCCTTCCTGGTGGGGGAGGCGCCTGTGTTCGGATGGGAGCGACTCGTGCTGCTTTGACGTCTGCTGGAGGAAGGCCTCACCAAGACCGCGATCGCTGAGCGACTCGGTGTCGGTCGGCGGGTGCTCTACGACTGGATTGCCGGCGGTGAGCTGAATTCAAATACAGGTATGCTGCTTCGAGTCCGGTAGGCTCAAGTCCTCGCACGCTTGGACACGTGAGTGTACCATGAAAAAACTGGGCTTGCTCCCACTATGCGTCTTATCAGGTGAAGTTCCGACGTCATCAGCATCCGATGAGCAAGACGAGATGCAGCCATACTTGGCCGTCGCGCCCTTCATGGGTGAACGTGGCCGTAAACGATGATCGAAACTGCACGCTCGCTGGGGGACGGGTCGGCAAGGCGTCCGGGCCTCTGCTGAGCGTCGCGGCGAGGACGGGAGGGAGCTCGGCGAGGTCGCTTTGAGGCTGGAGTGCGGCCTAGGCCTGGGCGTGGTGGCGCAAGCGATTCCTATTCCGTCAGATGTCCATATGGCCGTGGTGACCGAGTCGGTTGACAGCTTGTTGGCTATGACGTCATCCCGAATCTCACCCACTCCTCGACGCTGGTTGTTGCTCGTCAGCACGGTCGCTGCGTGCTCATAGCGGCGGCTCATGAGCTGAACACTTCTACGTCAGCCGCGCGCGCCAATGCTGCGGCGATGCGCCCGACGTCGGCCTGTAGTGCGCGACAAATGACGTTGGCGAGATGGCGCTTCAGGCTGCGCAGCGCCTCTTTGCGACTCTTGCCTTCGGCGATCTTACGCGCGAGAAGGTCCCTGGCTGGGGGATACCAGCGTCGCTGGTTGACGGCCACGATGTGGATCGCGCAATTGAGCTGCCGATTGCCGCGTCGATTGAGGCGATGTCGCCGGCGATCACCGCTTGAGGCTTCGAGGAGTGCAACGCCGGTGCGTAGGCAGCGAACTTGGCGGCTGAGGCAAGGCGAGCGACATTGCCCGGCTTCCGCGGGGAGCTTGTAGCCGTGAGCGCGCCGACCCAGCGTATGCTGAGGAGCGAGGGTGCGACCTCCGGTGCCAGGGCACTGAGCTCGGTCTCGATGGTCTCGATCATCCTGTCGAGCTCGCGCACAGGTTGGCGAGTTGACGAATGACGCGCGAGCGCATGACGTCGAGCGCGTGTCGCCTGCAGGATCTCCAGCCGTCGCGAGCCGTTCGAGGAACTGCCGCCCTTGAGCAGCACGGAACGCCGCGCGGTCGACGTGCCTGGGTGCGTCGAGATGCGCGTAGAGCTGATTCCGTGCGCGTGTCCGCGCGAGGACGAGGTTGTCGCGGTGCTCTGTGCGGAGGTGCATTGATAGGCCGCTCCGTCGGCGCTCACGCGCGGCAGGCCGCCGGCTACCGGGGCTTATCGTTAATGTCGAAGTGCGCTGGACGCTATCAGCATTCTCGCTGTTCGTAGGCATCGTGGAAATGGCCGAGGGTAGCGTCTTCATCCTCGTTGATCCCGATGATCCGCTGCACGGGCTCAAACCGACGCTGAGCAGCTCCGTGCTCGGCGTTTTGATGCAGCCGTGAGTGAGGGAGCTGACCACCCCGCCTCAAGAGCCCGCCCAAATCGTTGCGCTGTTTTCTGACCACGAAGATCCGGCTGACGGCCGGTCAGGTCATGACCGATTGGATCGACCTGCCATTGGCCTAGGTACCTGTGCCGGTCATGGATCTCCCGACCGTGCTCGTGCTCTTCGAGGATGTGAAGTTTACGCGACACGTGTTCGTCTGCGTTCCCGGGAACTCGCTGTTCAGCTCGGTTGGCCCATTGCGCGAGTATCAAAGCTGGTCCGTGACACGCTACAGCCGCTCGCCACTCTGAAGAACGTCGCTGGCTGGCCGCCCGGGCTTAATCTGCTCATCGACAAGTTACCTATCGATGCGGGCGCGACGCTCGCGATCGCCGACGATCAAGGCCGAATCAATCTCGAAGATCAAGTGATTGGCAGAGATTCCCAGGTCGTCTTGAGCAGGATGGCTACTTGGGGTGTCGCAGTGCCTCGGGGATTTTACTTTGAGCCCCCGGACAGAGGAATCGCCTGAGTTCTTGCGTCAGAATACGGTGTCAGCGAAGCGTCTCGGCACCGCGCAATTGAGCAGGCGACCGGGCAAGATTAGAATAATCTCGCAGCTCGGTGAACAGGCTCGCTATCAATGACAGCTAGTCTCAGCCTGCGATCCGGATCTTCATTGGCCGATACGCCGGACGGATCCGCTGCACGATCCAAAGCCCCCCGAAACGATCTCAGCACTAATCCAAAGCCGTCGCTCTCGCGGATCTGGCTAGGTCGCCGACCCATGTATCGACGGAACATGTTCCGAAGTCCTGTAGCGGAGGAGAAGTCGAGCGCCAACGCAACTTCCTCCACGCTGCGGCCGCGATCCTCAAGCATCCGCGCCGCCTGGAGTAGCCGACACCATCCCACAATCTCACTCGGAGGCGCAGCGCCTAGTACCGACAGGCGATTCGCGAGAGTCCTACGATTCACGCCAAGACCGATAGCTACCTCCTCTACAGTTCGAACACGACTCGCATTCGCTAGACAGAACTCGACAATTTCGCGCACTGGTCGGGGTAGTGCTTCCCCGACTGCAAACATTACGCGCTCCGTCGTGCAGTGCTCTTTCGCAGACATGAGCGTAGCCCGAAGTGTGACGCCAACGTCATCCCGTCCACGGATGATGAGTTCGTTCGCGCCGGCGCGGACCAGGTCTGCGATGTCGCGTGACAGATCAGCGCACAGGGAGCAGTACGCGAGCACCGGAACGGATGGGTAGGCATCTCGCAGCCGCCGCACGAAGGGGGCCATTCTGATGCCAGCTGCGTCTTGCGCTTCGGTAATAATGGCGGCGACGTCGCCCGCTCTTGCGAGCTCAGACAACTCCTGCTGCCGCTCGCAGAAACACACACTCTCTCTGCCGCGTAGCGCGCCACTAATACGCGCGCGATCTTGGCGGTCACGGATGAGAGCCAGTACTATCACGCTGACACCCCCTAGGGAGGCGCCTTGGGGCGCCCGCTGCAGGGCGGCGCCTTTAGGCGAACTCTCCAACTCCGCCAAGATCGTGCAACTTGGAATATGTTACAAGGTCTCGCCTAAGAGCCCTGACCGCCATGCGCTGTAGCCTCCCGTGCGTCCCAGGTGGCAACAAGCTCTTCGGGGGTCGTATCGCATGATAAGAATTGACGCCCTACGCGCGTAGCGACATCAACTCTTTCAATTCCGCCGAATTGCGTACGAGATTATCCTTGGAACGTTGGGGAAACGTCTTCAGTCGTTCGGTTTTGATGCAACCTTGGGACGAGAGTTATCGAGAACTTCGTTGTATCGACCTGCGTACATCAGGTCAGCATCCTACACTCGGACTTTATGCTCATTCCGCTCCCGCCTCTTGAGGCCTACCGGTCGGATCTCGGCAGAGTTCGGGGGCGTCAGACTTTCGGCGAGGCCGACGCGGGATGGCTGGCTCTAGCCTCGTCGCTCCACCGCCTCTCACAGCTCCCAGTCGAGTCGCGAGCAACGTACGCATATGCTGCCGCGACGGCCATACGAGTGGCTTGCCCGCTCTCATCGCCGAACCGCGAGGCCGAGTTGGTGGTCGGCACAGCCCAAACACTGGAGAATCTCGGCGCGGGACACACACTCAGCGATTATAGTGTCTTTCAGCGCGTCTTTGAGAGCATGGAAGACGACGGCGCCTTCCTTCTCGCTTTTTCTTGCATCGCGGATCTCCGCCTTGCATTTCGGGACATGCCCCTGGCGCCTCGAGGTTACGGGATCGCCCAACAGGGGCGAATAGCTCGTCAACTCGGGCATCTAGACGCTGCAGTGGAGTTCTACGATGAGGTGCGGCAGCTTGGGGTCGATGAGGCCAACCAGGAACTCCTCGCCCTTGCGGCGCACGGTTTGGGCGGTGTGGCCCTTGCGCGGGGGAACTACCCCGACGCCAAACAGCAGTTCGAGCATGCGGTGGATCGCGCGGAACTCGCAAAAGCGCATGACTTGGCCGGTAGAGGGTATCGAGGTCTGATGAACGTCGAAGCAGTTCGCGGCAACTTTGAGGAAGCTCTGCGCAACGGTTGGCTCGCCTATGTAATGCTGGGAAGCGCGACCGATGCCAGTCGCGCCGAGCTGCTGGGTAACCTCGCTGGGCTGTGCGGCGACATGGGCTACCATAAGGCATCGCTACACGGATACTTGGTGGCGGCGTCTTTAACGCCGGCACTCCGGGTGCACCTCCCGTCGCTTGGCGCCGCCGCCCTGGCGGCGTCACGACTCGATCGCGCGGAACTCGCTGACATGATTCGTCTCCGGATCGATAAGATCACCTCACGTGGCGCGCCACCTTTTGAGACGGCTCAGGCTCTGATCTCTATCACCCGGGCTCTCCGGCAACTGTCTGATTCACGGGCGGAAACCTATCGAATGCGAGCACTACAGCTATCCAATCAGTTTGGGTACTTCGAGATCCGGCACGAAGCCGAAACGCTCGCAGCTCCCCCCGCGCCCTCGATTCGAAAGGAGCCGCGACCGATATCGGACGAATCAGCGCGGGTTGTGAAAGAGCTAGAACAACTCGATCTCAGTACCAGCGAGCTGCTAGAATCCGCAGCCGACTAACCGACGTGTTCAGCAGTATGACGGTGACGACGGACATAGCGAATCTGGTGCGGAAGCCCTCAATGGGGGATGATGTACCCGCCAAGACACACTGCGCCTGGGGGTGGGTGGGTGCTGTCGCATGGTATTCCGTCGCGTAGCTGGCGCCCAGGCGTTGAGCGGCGCGGGCCAGTTGCGTCCACTGCGCAGGCAGTGGCGAGGCTGACGCCTGCAAGGAGTATGGCGTAGACTAGCTGATCGCGGACACTCGAGCTGAGACGCGACATGTGGCGCTCCTGTGAAAGGGAGCGCCATTACTGCGTGTAGCCCTTACTCCAGACGTACACCCAATGGGCAAAGAGGATACGCCATGGGCAACAGCCTCAACAGTCAATTGGGGGTGGCTCTGCCTTTCCATCGGCGCTACTAGCCGAACTCGATCGCTACCTAGTCTTGCTTCCGAACGGCAGGTGCCCCAGAGAGTACGCACTGTTCCCTTCCGATATCCTTTAGCAGGGAGTGCGCGCGCTATCGTCACACTTGTCGCCTAGACGAGCTTCGGAACAGTTGACGACGTATATGATTGACCAACGTCCTATCTCTGACGCACAACTCAGTGCGCGTCCATCAGTCGCGGTCCTCCTACACGACACCGATGCTCTCGAACGAATCCGAAGTACGCTGAGGGACCAGGCCGAAGTCCGTTACTGCGCGAGCGGTAAGGAGTTGCTCAATCTCCTCACTTCTGGTGTCGAGCTAATCGCAGTGGTAACAGAACTCTGGGATAAGGCAGGCGCGGCCACCGCGCCGGCGATTCAACTCGTCAAGCATCAATGCGCCAGCATTCAAGTCCTCGTTTTCCTGCGGTCCGTAGTCTCCTCCAACGCGCTGGCCGTCGAATTATTCGCCTCGGCCCGCGCCGGCGCGGACGTCCTTGTCCTCTGTGGCTATGACGAGCTTATAGTCGCGCTGCAAAAAATTTTGGCTGCTTCAGGCGATCGCGCTGCACTAGCGATTGTAATCGACAAGTTGAGCCCGCTGCTGAGCGAGGACACTGAGCCTATAATTCGCTTTTGCTTGAACCGGGCACGGCAACCGCTGCGCGTCAGCCTCATAGCGGAAGCGCTCGGTGTGCATCGACGCACGTTGGTTTACCGCCTCTCACGCGCTGGTTTTCCATCCCCGCAGCTATTGATTGGATGGATCCGTCTCTTTTTGGCCGTGCGTTTGTTACAAGACGGCCACCAGACGGTGCGACACGTCGCGAGTCTGTTCGGGTTTTCCTCTGCGACAGCTCTCCGCAACGCAATGCATCGTCGGACCGGCCTCAAACCCTCCGATGCACGCCAGTCAGGAACCCTCGACCATCTGCTCAGCGACTTCGTAGGTGAGGTGACCCGCCGTCGACTCACCTGCTCCTCCAGCTCGCCAGACGGCTGTCGCAGTGGGGTCCGCTCAGAGCTCGTGGAGAGCTAGTCGTAGGACAGCCGGCCATCTCTCGACAGACGGCCACCGATGGTCGCCGACTAGATCAGAGCTGAATCTGCCAGATCCCCTTCGACGCATAGAGACCGCTCAGTATTCGCCGTCCCGCAGATCCACGCGGGCCGCAGTCGGTGGCTCTGCCGCCCCGACCGCGGCGCATCGGGCAGGGCCAGGATGCCGCCCTGGACATAGCGCTGTTTACAGCGCGCGATGAAACGATCGGTCACAGCGAGAGCCGCGCAGACGGCGGCGTACGTCGCGCCGTCGGCGAGCAAGAGCACACACCGGGCCCGTCGGGCGATCCCCGCCGTCGTGGACGTCGCGCGCACCAGATGCTCGAGATCCCCGCGTTCGGCGGCCCTGAGCGAGAGGTCGACAGAAGTAAACATGCCCCTCGCCGCTGCAAGACGGATGCTATCAACACTTTAGATGTGATCCACTAGCGGCCCGGTGCACGATACCGGTGCATGCGGGTCGCGTGCCGACTTTCCCAACCTGTACCACTGGCTTCTCGTTGTGTGCCCCCTTGGTTGAGGCGATCAGAGATAGCTTGAGGCCAACATGGGTTGCGGCGCAGTAGCAACCTTCTGCGCCGGGAGGAAGTATATGGCTGACATGGACCGCAGAGATTTTCTTGTCGGCCTTCTGGGTGGGATGACCATACTCGGCGACGTGGAGCTGCTGATAGTGACCAAAGGCGACGTTGAAAATCCCTATTCGTCAATGAGGACAGAACTATGCCGATCGTTCTCACCAAGCCACTCTCGTGGAAAAACGCCAGTCATGACGAACAGAGAATGCTGCGCGCCTTGCAGGGGAATATCTTGAAGGGCCACGGCCGTTCCGCTACCGTCAATATATTTTTCGAAATCGACGCGGCTAAGAAACACCAAATGCGAGCCGCTCTCCGCGAGATCGCCAACTACCACGCCACCAGCGCGTATCAGCAGTTGATTGAAACCGACAACTTCCATGCGAAGGGACAGTCCGGCACTCCCTTTGTCTCGGTATTTCTCTCGGCAACCGGCTATGCCGCGCTTGGCGTGGCTCCGGGCGCTACCCCCGCGGACCCGAGTTTCAAGACCGGCATGAAAGCGGCCGCGCTGGGTGATGCGCCCGTGGCGTCGTGGGACGCTCCATTCCAGGGCCAGATCGATGGAATGGTCCTTGTGGGCAGCGAAAATGACACTGCTCTCCGGCTCAAGCGTGATGCCGTCGCGACCCTGCTGACCGCGGGCGGTGGCACAGTCCTGAAAGAGCAGCACGGCAAGGCGATTTTTAATCAAGCCAATAACGGCATCGAGCACTTCGGCTATGTGGATGGCCGGAGCCAGCCTTTGCTTCTGGTGGAGGATAACGATACCGAAGCACGCGATGCAGGAATCGCCGAGTGGGATCCGCAAGCCTCCCTCGACGTCGCACTGGTCCCAGATCCTGGTTCCACCGATGGTCTCAGTTTCGGGAGTTATTTCATCTTTCGCAAGCTGGACCAGAACGTACGCTTGTTCAAGCGCAGGGAGCAGGAGCTCGCAACCACCCTCGGTTTCACCGGCGAAGCCCGTGAACTGGCCGGAGCCATTGTGGTGGGCCGATTCGAGGATGGCACTCCGGTGACGATGTCTGACGAGGCCAAAGCAACCAATCCGCCGAACGACTTCAATTACAACGCCGATCCGGGAGCGCGGTGCCCCTTCCACGCCCACATTCGCAAGGCCAATCCCCGTGGCACCGGCGGCTTCGAAACGCCGCCCAACGAGCGCAAGCACCTGATGGTGCGTCGCGGAATCCCATATGAAGACGTTCCCCGCCTGGTTCATCCGTCCGATCTTAAGGGTAGCGAGACGCTCGCGGAGTTTGACGCCAAGGTAGGGCCGCTGCTGCCAACCGGCGATGTGGGTCTTCTCTTCATGGCGTATAACCACGATCTCGCCACCCAGTTCGAGTTCACTCAGAAGTCGTGGGCCAACAGCTCCGCCTTCCCCGCCGGTGGACCGCCGCCAAAGCTCGACCCCATCATCGGCCAGGGACCCATCGCCGCGCAGCACTGGCCCAAGGAATGGGACAATCCGGCAGCTGGAAACGCAGCGCTATCGTTTCAGGGCTTCGTCAAAATGCGCGGGGGAGAATACTTTTTCGCCCCCAGCCTGAACTTCCTGAAGAGTCTCTAGCTCAAGCAGGTTGCTGAAAAGTCCTAATTAGGGATGGCGCGATGGATGCGCGATGCGTGTCGAGTCGCGACTTTTCCCGTGAGCCCTGCCATGCGTGCTCCCGACGAGCGGCGAGCGATCCTGTTCAGCTATCGGTCGATCGAAGATCGGATTCCCACCGACCACCGCCTCCGCGCGAGTTCCGCGCGATGCGCCGGCTGGTCGACCCGCTGCTGGTCGATCTCTCGCCCGCTTCCAGGAGATGTACTCCACCTCAGCCGTCCGTCGATCCCGCCCGAGCTGCTGCTCCGCGCGCTCCTGCTCCAAGGCTGTAAACCATTCGGAGCGAGCGCCAGCTCATGGAGCAGCTCGACTGCAATCTCCTCTACCGCTGGTTCGTCGGGGGCAGTTGGTCCGTCTCCACCGTATGACTGACGCATCGACGGGACTGATAACGGCAGAATGTGGCGCACGCGCTCTGACGTAACCCACTAGGTCGCCGTTAGGACCGGGGGATGAGGAACCCTGCCGGCGCTGTATCGATTAAGCTGTCGAAAGCGAGGCAACGGTGTGGCATTGGAAGTTCGGTGTTCTGTCTCAGGCCCGGTAGCGAGGTAACGCGATAATGCTCATTGATGAGGTGGCTCGAATTTGCCGAAGACTCGCGAAGGGTGGCTGGGCTTCCCTGCTGGAACAACACGGCTTTTCCCTGAGCGCCCGCGATCTAGAGGCAGAGTTTGCGAAACCGTTGACTATTCGCCGCTCAAACCAGGGTTTTGAGGACTTCGCAATCGAAGGTGTCCGCGCCATCGAGCCCGGGAACCCCGCCCGCAGTCTGTTCTATCACGCGCTCGCATCGCAGAGGGTTACTCGTGGACGGGGATTGGCTCCCTTGCAAGTATTCCCAACGCTGCACGAGTTGGATGTGATCGAGAACTACGTCTATAGCGTCGGCGCGCGGACGATCGCGGACCTGCACCATCGAGTACGTCTTGCACCGCTCGCCGTCGTCGTCTTCGCTTACGAGTATCGACCCGCGGCGCAGACCAGTCACAAGCGACACGCCGACTTGGTATTTTCGCGGACCGGGATCAGTCGTGTGGGCACTGCACCGCCGCGATATGTGCCGGCACTGCGAGGGTTTGTACCATATGATGACGCTGACGCCCACACGATCCGCGTGTCGCCGGCTCGCTATGGCGCGTTCATCGCTGCGCTAAGCTCCGGCGATGAGGCAAGTTTCTGTCCGATGCGGTTTCGCAACCTCGCCGACAATCCGGACGGTGTGAGTGACGCGGATCGGCGATTCTGGTTGCCCGTCCATAAGTTGTTCCCGGGAAGCGAATGCCTTCGGGGCGTGACCGAGGAGCTCACCGTCGACTTTGGCGCGCATCACGTCAATGAGAAACTGCGACGCGTTCACCTCGGCCTTCGAAAAAGGTACGCGAACCACGGAGTCGAGTTTGAGTCGGGATGGAAGGAGCCCGACATCAGCCGTTCCCCGTTTCGCTTTAGTGCAGGCATTGCGACTCTTGCGCGCGGCAAGGCTGCCCCGCCTGGCCTTCTTGTCCCGCGACCGCATGCGCGCCTCGTCGAAGCGGCCGAGTACGAGGGAAAACCTCTCGGCTTCAACGTGCCACTAGGAGCCGAACTCCTATCGTCCAGCGTTCGCATAGCGGGGGATGACGACCCCTCAACCGGCGAAGTGCTTCACGCGCCTGAGTACGTTCATGCGCGGACCCTGGTAACGAAACAGGGAAGGGAGGAGGACCTCAACGCTCTGCAGAGCGTGGCAGAAAGAGTGCGCACGGGAGGGTATATAGCCCGACATTATCTCGATTACACTGCTGATGGCTGGATCACCGTGACTTGCCCTCAGATCACGGAACCGGCCGCCCACAACATTGGCGAACCGATCGCGGCATATTCATTGGTTGCCGCGCCGGATTTCCTGTATCGGTGCGATCAGCGCGAGCTCACCGAGTGGACGGACACTCTCGAACCCACATTGCGCGACGAGCTGTGGCAGACTAAGCCGGATGCGTTGTCTGACCAGCGCTTTCCGGCCAACCTGCAACTACCCGGCTCCCCATTTAGTGCCACGGACCGGACGATCAGCGCGATCGTGTCGGCGTTTGGCGAGGTTGCGACTCAACAGACAAGTGCCCCGCCGCTGGAGGATGTTCGCCACTCACACCTGCCTGATGACGCTGCGGGAGTCTTCGCTCCCGGCTGGGATGTCAGTCACGACTGGCGATTGCCCGAGCGAACGCAGCATCTCGCTGCATACGGGCTCGGCAGTCCGTTTCCTGAGGACATGAAGCTCTGTACCGCGCTCGCCACATACTGGCCGGCGGTGGCGCCTGACTCCACGCGAATTTTTACATTCGGGCCCGAAAACAATTACCGCACGATCTGTCCGCTTACGGATGAAGAGACGGGACAGATGGGTGGCCTACCCTGGGATGGAATTCGCGGTCCGCGAGAGATAGTACGCAATGGTCGGCGCCTAGTCGAATTCCCAAGCTTCGACCATACCGACTACGTAGCGCAAGCTCTCAAGAACAAATTCTCGTTTCGAGTCACCGCTCACATTGGAGCCGACGAATACCATCGACGCGTTGTGGCCATGACGATCGCCTACCGTGCGGTGGAGGCGACAACGAAGCGCGCGCGGGCGCTATGGGTAGTATTGTCGTTCCGGCGCGCCGAACCAGGGGACGGTGAGCTGCAAGATGCGCAGCGTGATGCGAATACGACGCTGATCGACGGCGCGTATCGCTTTGAGATGTTTCGGTGTGCGCCACGGCCTGATGGAAGCGTTGCGACCGCACCACGGGGCCAACCTTTCGTCCGGCACATGGTACCCCATGACGAGACCACTCTCTTCATAGATCCCGGTCACCGACTCGCGTTGATCAGGCGGCATTCGTCGCGGCATTGGCGGCGTTGCCGATTGCGTGTTCTGTGACGTGCAGCTGACGTCCACGAACTCTCGGACGCAGGCTTGCTGCGAGGCCGGCCTTTCGTCTAGACGCGCGCAAAGCGGTCACCAGGCCAACGAAGTGGTTGACGTCGTTGTCGTTGGCGGAGGTCCCGCGGGATCTGCCGCAGCGATTACAGCCGCGCGTGCGGGGTTACGCGTTCTGGTCCTCGAGCGAGCCCAATTTCCGCGTGACGCCGTTGGAGAATCATTACATCCGGGTGCCGAGACCGTGTTTCGCCGCCTTGGCGTCTGGGCCGCAGTAGAGAAGGCGGGATTTTTGCGCCATCGCGGACACTGGCTTCGATGGGGTAGTACGCCGCGTTTCGTGCCGTTTGGCGCAGACGGCGCAGGTGCGTGGTGTGGATTTCAGGCCTGGCGTGCCGATCTCGATACCATCCTGCTCGAGGAAGCGTGTCGCGCCGGGGCTATGATCCGCTTCCGCTGTCGGGCGCGCGCACCTCTCATTACGTCCGGGCGGGTGTGGGGCGTTGATACTGATGTCGGCCAGGTGCACGCGGCCGTTGTCGTCGATGCCACGGGCAGAAGCGGATGGCTAGCGCGCTCACTGCATCTCAAGCGCACGGTAGCTTCGCCGCGCCTGCTTATTCAGTACGGGTACGAGTCGGTGTGTGCAGCGGAGCGGCACGACGATCCCATGCTTAGCGCCAACGAGCTCGGTTGGACTTGGCTCTCGATGGTCAGACGGGGCGTACTTCAATGGATGCGTCTAGTCATTTGTGCTTCCGGGCGAGAAATACGCACTGCGTCGCCGCCAACGAGGACATTCGAGCACTTCAGAGAAAGCAAGGGTGCAGATGTCACATGGCGATTCGTGCCCAAGACGGCCGGACCCGGCTATTTCATCGCTGGGGATGCCGGGAGCGTGTCTGATCCATCTTCATCGCACGGTGTGTTGCACGCTCTTCTGTCCGGCGCTCTAGCTGGATCGCTCGGTGCCCGAATTGTACGCGGCGTCGCCCCGCCGTCGCGTCTCGCGGTCCTGTATTCGCGTTGGGCGGCCGAACGATTTTGGCGAGACGCCCGTGCGCTGGGTGCGCTGTATTTGGCGTCCCCCGCAGCCGATCGGTGGCTGCGATACATGCCAACCCACAAATGAGCCGGGCTAGAAGGCCGGCGCAGTTTCGGCTTTGGCCCTTTCGCGTATCAGAGTTCGAGCGTGCTCAGCGCGCTCTTTAGATGTTTTTCCGAGGAGACCGCGACATCGGGTTATTCGAGTGTGCGGTATTGATTCGGTGAGGAGCGCTGCGCGAGTGCCCACCTTTGCCCGCGGTGGCGCGGCTGGCATGCGGGGCATTCTCCTCAAGAGGGCGCCCCATGACGCAGGCTCCACCCGCTACATAGCTCGTGCGCGACCTCCTTCGGGCACGCCACGCCTGTCGATCGTCCCGCACCTGCCTCGAAATAGAGGCTCAGGCGCCCCTGCAACGGCCCGCGCATGAGCGGCGCCGATAGTGAGTGCTCACCGGAGCGTCACCGGCTCCGCGCAACGCCTTAAGACACTTCCGTCACTGCGTAACAAGGAGATGACGACATGGCGGGCGATCCGATCGAACACGTCGTCTTGCTGATGCTCGAGAATCATTCGTTCGATCAGATGCTGGGGTGCTTGCAAGACATCTGTTCAGATCTCGACGGCATCGATTCAAGTGCGACTCCCCGGTTCAATCTCGACCTCGACGGTACTCGTGTTCTCCAAATCCCAACCGACGAGCAACAGTTCGAGCGTGACCCCAGCCACGAAACCGTCGACGTGCTCGAGCAGCTCGCCGATGGCAATGCGGGATTCGTGCAGAACTTCCACCGGCGGCTCCCAGGCAACACAGCGAACGATCGACAGGACGTCATGAGCTACTATCCGCTCGACTTCCTGCCGGCGTTGCACACACTCGGCCGCCATTTCACCGTGTGCGACCGCTGGTTTTCATCACTCCCTGGACCGACGTGGCCAAACCGGTTCTTCGCACTGAGCGGCACCTCACGTGGGCGCGTGCTGATGCCAGGTGGTTTGAAAAACCTTCGCGTCGGTGAGGCGATGTGCCAGGACCAGGTCACGTTGTTCGACCGACTCAGCGAGGCCGGGAAGAGCTGGCGCATCTACTACTATGACTTCCCGATCTCGCTCGTCCTCGATCGGCAACGCCAGGCGCACAACCTCGCGAACTATTCCCTCATCAAGCACTTCTTCGCCGATGCCGCCGCGCCAGAGCCGTTCCCAGACTTCGTATTCATTGAGCCGAAATACCTCGGTGCCGATCAGAATGACGACCATCCACCGCACAATGTCTTCAAGGCAGAAAAGCTCGTCGCCGACGTGTACAACGCGGTTCGGTCGAATTCCGCTTTGTGGGGTTGCACAATCCTCGTGATTACTTACGACGAGCACGGCGGCTTCTACGACCACGTCGTACCGCCGCCGGCACCACCGCCCGACGAGTATCGTGAGGAATGGACGTTCGATCAACTCGGCGTACGCGTGCCGGCGATCCTGGTCTCACCCTGGGTCCGCGCCGGCGTTGTGCATACGCAATTCGACCACACCAGCCTGCTCAAGTACCTGACCGACAAGTGGGCACTCGGCCCACTCGGCGAGCGGACCAGAACCGCGAATAGCATCGGCACCGCGCTGACGGAGCGGGCGGCGCGGGAAACGACACCGCTTTTTATCCGCGTCCCATATTCAGATCTTATTCCGCCCAAGCCCGAGCTCGAGCAACAGGACGAGAGTCGCCACCACCGCGCGATCCGCGCATTTGCAACCTTTCTCGCGACGGAAGAAGCGGTCGTCGCCGGTGACCTGGTCGACATTCTCGCGCGCGGCGCTGGATGGTGGGTTCGAGCACAGGACTTCATCGGGACTGCACTACAGCGGTTCGGCCGTCGCCTCGCACGACCACAGGACCGGCAGCGTGAGAATCGGGTCGCGGCGATCGCGCAGGTTGCCCGGGCACGGATCGGATCGACGGAGCGTCCACCTGAGGCCGGCGCGAACGGTTCTCAGAGCTCACCAGCGGCTGACTAACGGTCTTGGTACCCGCGGCGAACGCGCCTGGCCGTGATCTCTGATCCCGCCGGCGGGTTCAACGCTTGGACGATCGTCGACTCCGCAAAGATCGATAGCCTCTTGTCCTCCTTATCTGATCGAAACTAACGGCACCCCGCCGGTCACCACTCGGCGCAAGCGGCGAAGTCGCTCCGGTGAAAGTCAGAGCCAGCCAAGCATCCAGACGGACGGGTTCGAATGCGGCGGCCCTGACGTCGTGAGGGCTTAAGGCTGCAAGTTCACTATAGGGCATCACCTCTTGCTATCTAGGTTGAGTTGTTCCCGTGTGATCCATTGCGCGATAATCACGCGGAGTGTGGCAAGAGGGACCGGTCCGTTTGCAAGCACGGCGTCATTGAATCGCCGCACGTCGAACCGCGAGCCGAGCTGTAGCATCGCGTCACGCCGCAGTCGATCGATTTCTCGCGCGCCAATCGGATATGCCAGTGCGTGACCTGGAGCTGCGATGTAGTAGGCTACTTCCTGCTCAACTTCTGCACGGGCATCGCTTGAGTAGGCAAGCATCGTATCTACCGCTTGCACTCGTGACCAACCATGCGCATGCAAACCGCTCTGAACAATGAAGGTCAGCCCATCATCCACGACGGCTTCCACAAGCGGAAACCTGCTCGCATCGGAAGTATAGAGACCCATTTCATCGGCGAGATTGGAGGAGTACACGGCCCAACCCTCCACGAACGCGGGGCTCCACAGCACACGATTGAGAGCGTTGGCGGTTGCACTTTGCTGCAACGCGATCTGAAAGTGGTGGCCGGGAACGGCCTCATGAAACATTACTCGCTCCAAGTAGAGCTTGGCACCGGGTTTCAGCAAAGCAGAGAGATTGAGAAGGACTCTCGACCCCGCATTGCCTTGAGAAGCTGGCACGTACTGAGCTGTGGGGTCAGCGTCATCCGCGCCGGGCAACGAGTCGATACCAGGGAGAGGTGCCGTCGGAAGTCGTCCAAACCATTGAGGCGCGACGGCCCATGCCCGATGCATGGCATCACCCGCATATCTAATTACCTCCTGCGCCGAATGAAAACTATTCGCGCTGTCGGCCACTAGCTGCAAGTGCAAATTCTGCGGACTGGCGAGCTGACCATGCCGAAGCTGTGTATTCGCCCGCTCAGCTATTCCCCGCCGGAGGAGACCTCGCCCCATCGAGTCCAGCTCGAGAGGCGTTAGGGGTAGCGAGGTGTACCGTCGAATGAGAGCACGGAAGCAATCCGGTCCTCCGGGATTGTCCGCAACACCAACGGCCTCGCGCGCTCCCCGCAGATAATCATGCGCTAAGAAGTCCCGGTAGCGTCTTATGGCGGGTGTGATTTCCTCGCGCACGAGCCTCTCGAACGCGTGGCGAAATACTAAAGTGGTGTCGCCCAGAGCCGGGGCAAAAAAGGGGGACTCGCGGGTGGGTGTCCCTATCACATGATCCAGCTGCGTAATCGTAGCACTGACGAGCATACGGGGCGCAGTAAAACCGTGGCGTTGCCCGAAGCGCAGGTTATCAATCTCCGTATCGATAAAAGATGGGAGTTGTCGCCAACGGTGAAGAGCGGCAGAGCGCTGAGCCTGATTCCCCACCCGTTGCTGGGTAGCGTACCCTCGGTACTCTGAGAACCAGCCTGTAACCGGACTCACATTCCATAGTTCGCGGTGACAGACTTCGAACGCATGTGACGCATCCAAACGCTCCTTCAACAGGGCGAGAGTCATCGCTTCCGGTGAAGCCGCATCTACCCCTCCAGAGATCCTCAAGAGGCGGGACAGAAAGTGTGTTTCCGTTTGGGCCCAGCGAGCGTGCGCTGCGCGAGAGTTATCGAACAATGCGGTTACGGGTTGCTCGGCGACGGCCTCTGGATAGCGGACCCGGTAAGCCCCCAGGTACTGATCCGAAAGCTCTCGCGCTTGCACCTCAGTGGAGGAGCGCGACTGTTGGCCGGCGCACGGTTGGGGAAAGGCCGTCACGGCGACGACGAACGCACGTGGCAGCAGCCTCCCTAACCCCACAGGGAAACGGTTCACAAGAGTTTCACCGGTCGCCGGCTTGATAGCGGCGCTAGGATGAACGTAATCTCCCGCCTTTTCACGGCTCGTCCCGTGGGTGCTTGACGGGCGCGCATTATCGATAGAATGCGAGACAGCAGTCGGTTTACCTCTCGCGTGTCCTCTTCCGAAAGCCAGCCTTGGCACCGGCCAGCCCACAGATCGCGAGTGGGGCCTGCAACCTCGGCGATACCCGGCCGGAATGCATGCCGAAAGTGGCGCTGCGCGCTGCGAGCCATCGCACCAACTACACGACAGACTCCCTCGCGATTGGCTCGGTCGCTGAGTTCGTAATGGATGTGCAACGGCCGGAATAAGACGTCCACAGCGAAGCCGCCTTCCCCGCTCTCTTCCGGGGCGAATTGCGCAAGCAACCCAGCCTCGCGCAACACTCGGAGGTGATAGTAGAGTGCGTCCGGTCGGCGGCCCAGCAAAATGGCTAGCTCGCGAACTGAACACGGACCGTTTGATTCCAGCGCATCCACGATGTCCTGTCTAACGGCCGATGCGAGTGCGCGGATCTGCCGTGGTGACTCGATGGCGGCAGAGGAAGGTAAGGGAGAGTTCACAGAATCAGTCTAAGGGGCAATTGAAATTTATGCAATATATTCAATGCTGCCGCGGTACCCTTTACGTACCGCCGGCAGGACATAATGGCCTCCGGGTCGTACCCCGAAGGTCAAACCCCAGCCCCCATTCCGTCCAGCTCTCGGGTTCACTCCATTTGGTGATCGAAATTAGACACTCGCCGGCGAGTGTGCAGTTTCAGTCATCGAGAGTGGGGAGTTACAATCATCGTTGACGTGGAGGCTCTCGGAGAAATGCGTCGCATGACCTCGAGGGGCAGCGGACGCAACGAGAGCTCCTCGTCCTCATAGACGATGGCAGCGGTTGGAGGCACACCGCGCCTCTCAAGCACCGAAACCGTGATGTTTCCTGCTGGGCTGACCGCCTCGCCGTAGGCCACCCAGGCATTTCGAAAGGCAGCCGCGGTAAGCTCGACGTCGATAAGCACGCGGTCTGTCAAGATCGCGAACCGCAGTGAGGCAACGCGCCGACGCTCGCCGTCAACGACAGCGAAAATATCTCGGGGCAAGGGAAGTTCAATCAGCCATCCAGTCTTACCGTCGGGCGCGTCTGCCCCCACCTCGAGTGTCTTCATTCTGATACTCTGCAAAAAGAGAAGGCTATCGATCACGTCGCCAACCGTCAGGCGCTGGATACCGTCGCCTTTCTCGAGCACCGCGTCGTGGCTAAGCTCGAATAGTTGGTCGTCCCCGGCGAGGCCGATGCCATATACGAAAGTTCGAGCCCTGACCGCACAGATAATGAGCTGATGCAGCCGGTGCACGACGCTGGTCCAGTCCACCTTCTCTGCTTTGTCGAGCGATAATACCTCGATTCCGAGCAGTGCCGCCTTCGCCTTTGCCGCTTTGGTGAAGCCAGCCTGCGCGACCAGGATGAGCTTGCTGGTCGGCAGGGTATCGTGTTTGGCACTCGTTTGCTCCACCGATTCAACCGTCGCGCTCCGGCTGCGCCCGAAGCACTCAACCGCAATCACCACAGGATAGCTGGCGGCCTCACTCTCGATTACAACGTCGACCTCGCGATCCAGGCCGGTAGTGCGATCCCGTAACATCCGCGACTGGGACACACGACAGCCATCCGCAAGCTGCACATGGATCGCGAGCACGACACGTTGGAAGTGATTGGATCGCTGCGGCATAAATGGTCGTCGAACAAGCTGCGCTCCTCACGTTAAGCAGCGTCGGAGCTCCGGGTCGCGCGTAGGGGGCCGTGGCGGTTGCGGTAGCGCATAGGCGGCGCCTTTCATTAGACCTCAGCAGTGAGGTTGCAGCAGCTAAGAACCAGATAAGTAGCGCTCTGAATCGAACGGCGCCGCCGCTTAGTCTGAACGGTCAGGTATCTACCCTTCAGTCAATGGAAGATCATAACAAAGCCCGGGGATGCGATATTTTGTACTGTAGTCCCGATAGATGGCACACTGAAGGCGGCTCTCACGCCGTGACTCAGCGACACAAGATGGCGATCTGGGCAAGGCGATCTCAGTATTCCTTTAGCATGCAGGACGCTAGTTTAGATGCGAATGTGTCAGCATTCCTTTGGAGCGGGAAGGATGTCGAGAGCTCATCGCAATAAACTGCTGCGCTCTTCCTCAAGTCCTCAATCAGATAGAGTGCACCAAGGTTCAAGATGATCTGACTCTCGGTCTCTGAGAAGGTAAAGTGCTGCTCCTTTGGCAAATGGCGATCGCCCCACTGAAGGAGCCAGTAGATGATCTTGTTCGAGCTCGGATCCTTAAGAGGACGTGGCTGTGCCGTATGTATGAGCTGGTGCCGCCAGACTTGGACAGCGACGCTGTGCGCCTCCCGGCCATGGCTCATGTGCTCGTCCATGAAGTCTACCATCCTCATCGACTGATACTTGTTGCTGCCGCGCCAATACGAAGACAGAAGGTCAATGTGTGAAAACACACGCAGCATGTAGCCATAGAGCGTTTCCACAAAGCCGTGAAGCTCGCCGCCCCATGTGGGAAGCACGAGCTTGTTGAAGACTTCATTTGCTTCACTCTCAAGCCGATCAATATCGCCTAACATTTTCTGGCACAGAGCAATCTGATCGAAAGGCAAGGAGTACTCCCTATTCAGTCTCGTGTTGCGACCTCTGCGGCTCGATCGATTGAGAAGGTCGACTCGATCCCGCTACGTTTAAGAGCTCCGGCCGACAGGCGTTGGGACTTCGGCTAAGGACACCCGAGAGCCGTAGCCAGGTGATACTCTCAGCGGCTCGTCGAGGCTGGACGTGTCGGCACTGGCGGGCCTTCGTCAGCGCTCACCGGTGCAGCGCCCGCCTTCTTCTTGTCGCCGACTGGATTGAGGACGACGATCGCGGTCAGCACGGTCATTCCGACGGCGGCCGGACGGTCGCGCGAGCTTGATCCCCTTGCTCAGGATCGCCGCTCGAGCGGCCTGAGAAGAAATCGGCGCTCATCGGCCGGCTTCACCCTTCCGCTCGATGCGAACCCTCCGCTCCTTTCCTCGACGCCTGCCACCAGCACGGCGCGATCGAAGAGCCGGTCGGTGACATAGGTGTCGCCGCCGACCAGCGAATAATTCACCGGCGTCTTGCCGCCTTGCGCGTCGAGCACGAAGAGCACCGGCACCTCGGCGTGCGAGAGACAGCGGGGTCGCAGCGGGGGCGTCGCCACATTCACGGCGTACGCCGGACGATTCCGGCAGGTTCTCTTCATGGCCGCCATGCCCCGCCTCGCGTGCCAACGCGCCGATCCGCGTGTTCTACGAGCGCCTCCTGGCCGCGGGGAAGCCGAAGAAGCTCGCGCTTGTGGCCTGCATGCGGAAGCTGCTCACAATCATCCGCGAATCGTACATCAGCGCACCCTGTGGAATCCCTCATACGCGATTGCGTCCGCCTCGACTCAGTCCGCTGCTTGCACTTGCACGGTAGCAATCGTGAAGCAGAGCCGCCTCAGGGGTGACAGATTTTAGGGAAAACGGGTGCCATACTTCTGAGAACCCACAGCCCGCCGTGGTTCCACGGTGACAAGCATCACGACCCCACCTTGCGTGCGGCCTCCTTCCGGTCGTTGAAGAGCTGTGCTTCCGGAATCGGACCACGGACGGCGTGGATGGCCGCGACCTTCCTTCCGAGCCGCTGACGCGCCGCGTGTAGATCCGCGTGCCGCTGCAAGTTGAGCCAGAACTCGGGCGTCGTGCTGAGGGCTCGCGCGAGCCGAAGCGCCATCTCTGCGGTGACGGCGCGGCGGTGGTTTACAAGCTGATTGATCGAGTACCGAGACACGCCCATCGCGCGCGCGAGATCGTCCTGCGTGATGGCGTGTCTCGTTAGGACATCACGCAGTACCTCCGCTGCCGTCGGAGGCATCTGCACCCGCTGGCGCCTTACCGCCATGGTGAGCCCACAATCCCTACATTCGAGTCTACCGAAGCCGCAACACCAAGCTCGATCGCGCGACCCGAGCGCGGTGCTACAGCCGCTCGAGGCGCACGGCGTTCGCGCCGAACGGCGGATCCCATGCGAAAGTAACAAACCATTTTCCGTCGATGTTGATGCCATACCGGCCCGGTCGGCTGGCCCAACGCTCGATCCGACCGATCACGCCGACGTCCTGCAAACCGTGAGCGGCCAGCAACAAATGCAAGACCCAGTGCGCCCGCCGCGCGATGCGCGCCGGCACCCCGGCGCCCACGCCGGTCCGATACACATTCTTGGCACGCGCATCCGCGAACCGCGTCATAACGTCCCCCGTCGCTGGTCATCCGCTGGTCGACGCGCAGCTGGCCGAATGCCGAGCCGCGGAGAGGGCCGCGAGGCGGGGGGTTACCTGTGCGAAAGTCGAATGTCAGAAGCCGGTCCCGGGTCCGCCGGAGATGTTGGACCCCGGACGCACGCGGCCGGTGGGCGCTCAGTCGCCTCGCCAGGGCCGCGAGTAGCCGGTCGCGCAGGCGTCGGAGCAGGGCTGCGGCACTGCGTGCAACGGCACGATCGAATCGCGTATCCGCTCGCCGCATGTCGCACAACGCTCGGTCGCCGAAGGGCGACCGAGCGAGCCCCAACCACTCGCCTGGATTGTCTCCGGAGGCCTGGTCGGTGAGGTCGATGATACGATCTCGGCCGGCGTGATCGGCGCGCACGAGCTGGTACGCGAATACCGACGATTGGCGCGCATGGAATCGCGGGCTGCGTTCGTCGCGCTCGAACTGCGCGGCGACTGTAGACCACAGAGAGCGGATATCACGGGCAGATAAGGCCGGGCTGTCCGCCGCCCGACGTCGGCGCGATCGGTGTTGCAACGCATGGGGAGCCCCGAAGAGACTCCACAGCACACCCGACTTGCCGAACCCCCGTGAGCCAGCGAGCCGCGGAGGTGCTACACTGCGGACGTTGACCTCCGCGATCGCCGACGGCATCAAGGGCGCCGACGTGACTGGCAGCTCTGAAGCCGCTCGATGGAGCCGGGAGAGGAGAGTCGAGAACTCTTCTTCGGTCGTGATCGCGTGTCGGTCGAATGCCTGCTGAAGGGCGGTCGACGTCCGGCATACCGTCCGTCCCGTCGACTTAAAATCGACAAAGAGCAGGACCTCGCGCAGCAGGCCCGCCGAAGTATCCCGTCCCACTCGCTCCGATCGCAGCTGGGGCCTGGCAAGGCAGACGGCGAACGCATCGCTTGCGCAGATCCCGGGTTCTACTTTCCTCCCATGGCTCACCAGAGCAAGCGCAGGCACGGGGTGCTGCGGCTCCGGGCTCTCGCCCGGTCGGCGCAGATGAGTATCACAATCCCCTCGCATTTCGTCTGGCATGATGTAGTAGTGTAGTGCACTGCACTACAAACGCAAGCCTGTATGGACGGATCTTCCGTAACTTCCCAACCGGGTTCACCACAACTCGGTTTCTTTGTTTCCGGTGTGTAACATTGGGCCACCGGAGACGGTCCGTAAGGCGTGGCGCCATGCCACAGTGGCTCGAGCCGGCGGCGCGGTGCACGGGACCGTTGGGGATCCGCGAGCAGCCGCCCGTTCTCCGTCTTGCACCGGAACGACTCTTGACCGGCACCCGGCCGCGCGCGGCGCGATCAAGCTGAAAGCTCTGCCGGTGGTAGTGCACACGTAGTCTGGTGCGACGATCCGGCGTTCCTCGAGACAGAACATATCGTCGTCGCGCCGCCGCGGATCTCGGACGCGATGATAAGCCACCGGGCTGGCCGACAGGACGGCGAAGCCCGGCATTGTGCTGGGGCAGATAGGTCGCCGTCACATAGGCGTTGGCGCTCGCATCATCGCTGAGGCCGAGGAGGCGCATCTCCTTGATCAACCGATCCTGCTGCCTCCCATGTGCGCTTGATGCGTCCCTTGGCCTGCGGGCTCGCCGCGCCGATGGGCGTAATGTCCAGCCTGTGGCAGATGCGCCCGAACGCCGTGCACGCCTCATTGCTCCGACGCCGCTTATTCAGCGTCGGGGCAGTTGCAAGACCCGCGACATGTTCCTGCGCCCGACGGCGTGAAGACCCGTAAGTGGTTGTGCTATTAGTGGCCAGGGACGGAATCGAACCGCCGACGCGCGGATTTTCAGTCCCGTCGGGGCCGGGACTCGGTGCGACGCGAGGCCGCGCGTTAGAGGGTGAACGTGCACCTGACCACACCTGAAAGAACGCGATTTCCGGCCGAATCCCACGACTGGATTTTTCTGGGGTGTAGAAGTGTCGGTCCGAAGTATCACTTCGCCGTGTAACAATGGCTTGTGATCTGCGGGAGTGGGAAATATAGTACTTCGTGATTCAAAGTACACTTATTGCGCAGAAAAAAGAGGATCCGTGCGCACACTTGCCAAAGCGATCGGCATACTCGGGGCACTGGCCGCCATCGCGTTGGCCGGTGCGATTTTGGTATTTTCGTTGGAGCGGCGCAGTGACACAACGCTCCCCACGCCTACGGGCCCCTTCGCGGTTGGGCGAGCGAGCTACCTCTGGCGAAATCAATCGGCGACGCCGCACCCACTGAACCCCGAGGCGCCAAGCTCCGAACTGATCGGGTGGCTTTGGTATCCAGTTAGCAAAGACTCAGGCACCGCTCTCCCGTACCTTCCGGCCGAGTGGCTAAGTGCCATGCAGAGGAGCGAGCGCATGCCCTTCTCGCTCCTCAGACGCGACGTCGCTCGCGTTCATTCACACAGCGTTTCCGGTACGATCACACCGCAGCCACGTGCGCTGCCAGTGCTGATAATGCGCGGCGGCTTAGGTGCCAGGACGCTCGACTACACAACGTTGGCGGAGGAACTGGCGAGTCACGGCTACGTCGTCGTCGGATTCGACGCGCCGTATCGAACCGGCATGGTTGCGTTCCCCGACGGTCGAGTGGTGACGCGGCCACCGTCGCTGAATCCTGAGACGCTGCGGGAGTCGGAACAACGGGCGCTCGCCTCGCGATTAATGGCCGGCTGGGTCAGTGACACACGATTCGTTTTGGATCAGTTGGAGCGATTGAACGCCGACGAATCGACGGGATACCTGACGGGACGACTAGATCTCCGCAGAGTTGGTGTCTTCGGCCATTCTCTTGGTGGGGCAACGGCTGCGCAGGTCTGTCACGACGACGTTCGCTGCAAGGCGGGAATTGACATCGACGGTTTGCCGCTAGGTAGCGTCGTTCGCGATGGGCTTGATCGCCCGTTCATGTTCCTGCTGAGCGAGCATGGCGACACGACAGGAACCGAGAGCAGGCGTGTGCTCGCGGACATCGGCGCGATCTACGGCCGGATACCCGCGGACAAACGTGTGTGGATCACCCTTCGCGGTTCACGGCACTTCAACTTCAGTGATCAGGCGCTACTGGGAGAGCCCCACGTCTTCAGGCTCGTCGGTGCGATGGGCCCGATCGATCAGCGTCGTGCGCTCATTGTCACCGGGGAATACGTGCGACGGTTCTTCGACGTATTTCTTGGCGGCGCATCGGACACCCTGCTCGCGGCCTCTGGCGCATACCCCGAGATCGAACGCAAACCGCGATGATCGCAGCACATGTCGTGCGTGGCGTCACTCGAATACAGAATTGCGCGCACCACAAACGTCAAGCTGCCGACCGTTCGCTGCTGCCGGCGCATATCACAAAACGCCGATGGCTCAAGCGCCGGACGCCAATCAGGGAGAAAGGGACCCCCAACGACGGACTAATACGCCAGTTTACGGCGCAAACTGACTACACGGGGCCCGCTCTGGGCGAAGTCTAAGCTGGAGTCGGGTGTCAAGGAAACGGACCGGTGGCCCGACCAGGATTTCCTCGTCTACAAGGACGCATTGGGAAACGGAGACTGGGCTTTGAGGTACGGCGTGTTGAGCCAGACAGTGTGGAAGTTCGATATGCGGACCGTTGACGGCCGCGGTCTCGGCGGCGGTCGGCGCCATCGGGGGGGGGACTGCCGAAAATCGTATTGGAGGTTGCCAACTTTATTGTGTCGTTCGTTCTGCTCGCTTTGCTGTTCGGGGCGATGTTCAAGGTGCTTCCCGACGACGAAGGTGCCTTGGCGGGACGTCTGGGTCGGCGGCACGGCGACGGCGCTCCTGTTCGTGATCGGGAAATTCGTCATCGGGATCTATCTCGGCCGCAGCCACCCCGGCGACGCATTCGGCGCGGCGAGCGCGTTAGCCGTGATCCTCATATGGACGTACTACTCGGGTATGATCATCCTGCTCGGCGCGGAGTTCACACAGGAATGGGCCGCACAGCACGGTCACACGATTGAGCCGGAAGAGGGCGCCGTGCGGGCTCACGCGGTAGACCACGAGGTTGCCCGAAGAGGAGGAGCGGCCTCTGGCACGGGAATGCGCGCGCGCGCCGCAGTAGCCGATCCGGCGCAAGTGACCCCGGAAGCAGGCTGAAATACGAGCGGGAGATCGCGATCCGTGCGGCACTCGGCGCTGGACGTGGGCGCGTCGTGAGGCAACTTCTCACTGAGAGCATGGTCATCAGCCTTCTGGGTGCTGCGGCTAGACTCGTGCTCGCGTTCTGGATTGTACGGGCGCTCGTCGTGCTTCTTCCGACCGATACACCACGAGTGGGCGAGATCAGAATGGATGGACAGGGGCTCGGCTTCACGCTGTCGCTCGCAATTCTGACGGGCATCGCGTTCGGACTCGCGCCGGCTCTTCGCGCCTCCCGCTCGAACCTCCAGTCAGCCTTTGCGGGCGGAACTCGATCGAGCGGCGGACCGGCTGTACACCGGCGCCTCTCGGAAGCACTCGTGGTAGGGCAAGTTGCGCTCGCTGTGGTGTTGGTCGTCGCAGCGGGGCTGTTGATCAAGAGCTTTTGGCGCCTTCATCAGGTCGACGTCGGTTTTCACCCGGAGCGAGTGGTCGCGGCTGACGTACCGATTCCCAGCTTCCCCAACGACACCGTTCCGCGCTCGCGCGTATTCTACGACGCGGTGCTCGAGCGCGTTCGCGCACTTCCGCAAGTGAGCGCGGCGGCGGTGACGAGTGCCCTGCCCTTCGGCAGATTGAGTAGCGTCGGCAGCGCCGTCGCCGTTGCCGTCGAGGGACATCCGAGGGCACCCGGTGCCGGCGCACCCATGGTCGTGGAAACAGCCGTGACGCCCGGCCCTCCTCCGCTAAGGCGAGGCGCCACTGCTCAAACTCGGCCAGGAGCAGTCCCTCACGCGTCAGCAACCGCGTGAGCTCCGCTCCCGTGAGCCGACTGGCCTCCGCGAGGATCCGGATCTTCTCCTCGATGGACCGCGCTTTGGTTGTTCGCTTGGGCGGCATTCCGGAAAGGCTATGGGCTTCCTGCAGCCAGCGGGAGAGCGTCTGCTGCGGAATGCCTGTCTCCAGACCCAGTTGCCGAGCGCTCACACCATCCCTGCCGGTGAGCCGGTCGAGCATCCTCTGCTTGTACGCCAGTGAGAACGGCCTCGTCACGTCGTTGTCGCTTCCTCGCCCCCAAAGTTCATTCCCAAGGCACGCGACAACTATCCTGGCGCAGGGGGCTGGACAGAAGTGTTACCCATCATCCCGGCTGTTCAGCGAGCCGAACTTGAGGAAAAGCACTTATCCCTGCGTGAAGTCAAGATTGCGTGGCTCGAGTTGTCGAAACTCGCCTACGGCTGGCGTAGAGCAACGCTGGGAGGCAAACGGTGCCGCGGTCACCGGGACCGCGTTACCAACGACCTCCAGATGCAAGTCACGTATCCATGCATCTCCACTTCCCACCACCAGAGTTCCGAAGTAAAGGTTTTGCGCATCGGCTGGCACGTCAAACACGACGGTATGCGTTCGCCAGCCAGCGGTACCCCGATCGCTATGTTGTTCGGTACTATCGAAGGTGAGGACGCGACCGCAGGCGTCATCAGCACGCAGCCAGAGCGCTGCGGCGTTGATGACATTCTCAATACGAATCTGACCTGCGAAGCGCACCCGTTGGCCGCGATAGTGCCGAGCCGAAATGGATTGCATCAGCGTCCCGAAATCGTTCGTGTGCGAGGTTCTGCCTCGCAAATGGGCTGTCGCTCCACCGTCGAACGCAGAGTCGTTTGCTATCGTGACTCTGTAATCCTGGGGTCGCGTGCCAGTTCCCACCCAGCCGTCTGGAGTCCCATTCCGGAGGCCGGCAAAGCCGGCGGGTCCACGCGCCGATATCGTACCGGCGGTAGCCAGAGCCACGACAACAAGTGCCACGGCAACTTTGGCTGCATCCATGATCGTAATCCTTCGATGTGAGTTGTCCAGCTAGAAAGTATGACTGGGCTGGCCTCCGGTCTTAGCGTGGGTTAGGTCATCCGCGTTGAGGACGGAGTTCCCAGAGCCACCTGCGACGAACCCACTGTCGCATACGGAGACCAACCCATGTCATCACTTGCTTCGGTGGTAGCGGTTGTTGCTCGCTCTATCATCTATATCGGGATGGATGTGCACAAGGACTCGATCACCGTCGCCCTCTTACCCGGCGACGCCAAGGCGCCCACCCGGCTCGAGCGCCTGCCGAATGATCTGCCGGTTCTGAAGAAATGGCTTGCTCGTGTCGCGCGAGCCGGTGACCTCCGCGCCTGCTACGAGGCGAGCGGCGCCGGCTACGTGTTGCACCGCGCGCGCTTCGCGAGTGGGGCTACGCCTGCGAAGTGATCGCGCCCTCGCTGATCCCGAAGCGCTCGGGCGTCCAGCGCAAGCACGACACGCGTGATGCCGTCGATCTGGCGCGGCTCTATCGGGCCGGCGAGCTCGTGGCGGTCCGCATCCCGAGTGAAGCGGAGGGGCGCGTGCGTGACGTGGTGCGCTGCCGAGAGACCTTTCAGCGCGAGATCCTCAAGTCGCGGCACTACATCCTTAAGTTCCTGTCGAAGCGCGGGTTCGTGTTCCGGGACGGCACGAACTGGTGCACGCCACACGGTTGCAAGCGCGCGACGTTGAGCTGCCCAGCAGGCCAGGTGGCACCTTACCCGGTGACGAACTATGGCAGACCTTGTCAGGTGCAAGGGCTCATTGCGGGGGGCGAGCGACATCTTCTCCGGCGCTCTGGTGGGGACGTTCGCCGGATATCGTGCGGTGAACTACAGCCACGCGCATCCGGACAACCGGATCGACCGGTTCATGCTGGGCACTGTCGTCGGGACCGCGCCTGGTGGCGGGATGGAGATCGGGATGAGCCGGACGTTCTGAGCCTGAGAGAGCTATTCAGCAGTGAGCGTGTCCACCAGCCGTACGCGGGTGGCGCGTCGTGCCGGAATCCACGTGGCGACAATCGTCGTGATGGCGAGCAGCAGCCCGACGCTGGCGTATACGCTCGGATCCACGAGGCGCACCCCGAACAGATAGGGCGAGAGACTCTGCGCCCCCAGCCACGCAAGTCCTGACCCGGCGACTGCTCCGAGCATCACGCCTCGTGCGCCCTCGCCGACAATGAGCTTGGCGATCGACCCGCTGGTGGCGCCGACGGCTACGCGAATCGCCATCTCGCGGGTGCGACGGCTCGCCGCGGCGGCCGCGACTCCGTAGGTGCCGACCGCAGACAGTAGTGCGGAGATCGCCGCGAAGAGGGAGATGAGCACCGTTCGGAGCCGATCGTCGGCGAGGGATGCTGCGACCAGATCCGTCATCTCGTCCACGCGGCTCACGCTGACATCAGCTTCGACGTCGTGCACGGCGCGGCGGATGTTGGCGACCGTGTTGACCGACGCGGGGAGCGTTCGCACGAGCACGGCCGGCGCGCCGCGCAGCATCAACTGCGAGAGCGGCGCATAGATGGTCTCGGGAGGTTCCGGCGAGGGGCGCTCGGTCTCGATGTCACCCGCCACACCGATCACCGTGCGCCACTGCTCTGCAAACTTGATGCGCTTGCCGATCGCGCTCTCGGTCGGCCATTCGCGCCGAGCGAGGGCGTGACTCACCACGACGACCAACGGCGCGCCGCCACCGTCGGCGTGCGAATAGGCGCGCCCCGCCACGATCGGAATCTCCACGGTGGCGAAGAACTCCGGAGTTGTCGCGCGCCGTTGGGCAACGAGTGGCGGCGCGCCGACGGAGGGGGGATGGCCCTCCATCTCGAACGAGGCGCTGCTCGAGCCGCTCGAGAACGGCGGCGTCGTGGTCGCGGCGGCGCTGACCACTCCAGGGATAGCTCTCAGTCGTTGCAGGATGTCGTCATACAGCGCCCGCACCCGAACGCTGTCGCCATTTGGCAACCGCGGGAGCCGCACGGTTACCGCGAGCAGATCCGCCGGCCGGAACCCGACCGACGAAAGGTTGTTGAAGCTCCGCACGAGCAGGCCGGCCCCGACGAGCAGGACGATGGACAGTGCGACCTCGCACGCAATGAGGATACGCTGCCCGCGCCCGCGTCCGCGGGCGGAATGGCGGCTTCCGCCCGCCCCGAATGTCCGAGCGGATCGCGTCAACGAGAGGGCCGGCGCCAGACCGAACAGGACGCCTGTGCCAGCGGCTACGACCAACGCGACCGCCAGCACGTGCGCGTCCACGCGGACGTCGGCCAGCCCCGGAATCGTCGGCGGCGCCGCTCGAACGATGAGCTTGGTCGCCACGAACGCCAGCACGGCGCCGGCCAGAGCACCGCCACCGGCGAGCACGACGCTCTCGGTGAGCAGCTGTCGGAAGAGTCGCGGGCGGCTCGCGCCGAGCGCAGCGCGCGTCCGAAGCTCGTGCTCCCGACTCACCGCCTCACCCATCAGAAGTGTCGCGACGTTGATGCAGGCAATGAGGAGCAGCAGCCCGGCGGCGGCCAGGAGGGTCAGCAGCGGTCGACGCACGGTGCGCGTCTGGTCCGCGTGCAGCGATGCGAGCGCCGCGCCTTTCACCGTATTGTCGCCCGGCACCGACCGAAAAAACCGCTCTGCCTCGGCCGCTGCCGCGGGCAGCGGAACCGTTGCCTTGCGGCGCCCCAGCAGCTGAAACGCGAACGACGATCGGTCACTCGCGTCGCTGGAATCCCGGCCCGCAGGAACCCAGCAGGCGACGACCGCGCCGCTGCGATCGAGCGACAGGCCAGGCGGCACGACACCGGCGATCGTGTAGCGCACGCCATCGATGTCAACTGCTCGTCCGACGATCTGCGGATCACTCCCGAAGCGCGCCGCCCACGTCTCGTGACTCAGAACGGCAACCGGCGCTCCGCCAACCGCGTCATCGGCGGCGCTGAACCACGCTCCGAGCTCTGGTCGGATTCCGAGCACGCGAAGGAGCGCCGCACTCGCCCGAACGACGGTGACTTCCTGCGGAGAGTCTGGGCCACCGACAACCGCCTCTCCAGCCACCCACACAGCCACGGCGTCGAACGACGTCTGGGTCGCCTGCCAATCACGAAAGAGCGGTAAGGAGACGCTGCCACGATCCCAACGGGTCGCGAGCACGGGATTCATTTTCCACCGAGGACGCGTGAGCCAGATCGCGGTCAGTCGCTCCGAGTGAGGCAAGGCAAGAGGCTGAAACAGGACCGCGTCGGCAACGCTGAAGATCGACGTCGCCGCACCGATACCGAGCGCGATGGTCGCAACGGTCACCGCAGCGAACCCGGCGCGCCGGCGCAGCAATCGCAGCACGAATTGGATGTCCTGCCGGGCCGAATCCAACACGGCCAGCCCAGCGATCATCCGTCGCTCCTCGATCGAGTACGTGATGTTCCCGAACTCGCGCCGCGCCCTCCGGCGGGCCGCCTCGGCGGAGAGCGCGCCGCCAGCAGCCGATCGAGCGTCGATCGCATCGAGCTCGAGGTGGTGTCGGACCTCCTCGTCCAGCTCTCGTGCATACGAGGCCGGCCGAAACGCGACACGGAGCCGATAGCGCACGACATCGAGGAATGACATCGCGAGGCCGGATCAGGCGCGATTCAGCACGCGGGCGATGGCCCACACGGCGCGATCGTAGCCGGACACCTCTCTCCCGAGCTGCTTTCGCCCGGCCGCGGTCATGCTGTAGTAGCGGGCGCGACGGCCGGTCGGCGAAGCCTCCCAACGAGCCGTCACGCATCCCTCCTTCTCCAACCGCTCGAGCGCCGGATAGAGCGACCCGGCCTGCAGGCGCAACGCGTCGTCGGTCAACCGCTTGATGTGTTGTGCGATCGCGTACCCATGCATCGGCTGGATGGTGAGCGTATGCAGGACGAGCATGTCGAGCGTCCCCTTGAGGACGTCGCTCTTGTGATCGCCGGTGGGTCGCTCAGGCACAGTCCGCTGCATAGGCCGGTCGGATAGATAGAATGCCTACTGTCTAATAGTAGGTATTCTATCTATGCGCCGCACGGCTGTCAACGCCAGTCAGATCTCCCGTTCAGAGCTGCGACAATCCTTTCACCATCTCCCACCCGCCCATCGCCGCCATGCTGATCACGACGACCGCGCCGAGCAGTGTCAGCGCGAGAGGATGACGGTAGTCGCCGACGATCTTTCGCTTGTGGGCGGCAACGAGGATCACGCCGAGGGAGATGGGGAGGATGAGCCCGTTGAGCGCACCAACGAGGATCAGAATCTTCACCGGCCGTCCGACGACGAGGAACACGATCGTCGACGCGACGATGAAAGCGATGATCACCCTTCGGCGCGCGGAGGCGCTCCAGCGCCGGGACGGTATGAGGGTGCTGGAGCTTGGCGACGAGCTGGACCTAGCGGCGAAACCGTTCGATGCGAAAGTGGTGGCCGGGTCGGGAGGCGGCAGGTTGGCGACGATGTGTCGTTCGAGCGAGACCTCCACGGGGACATCCCGACGGCCGAGGTCGAGCTGTTGCGCCAAGGCGCCTCGCCGAAGCGCGCTATCCCATCGGAGGCAACGCCGCGGCCGGGAGGATGCCCGCATGCAAAAGGCTAATGAGCGCTTAGTGGCGAACGCAGCCGGACCTGAAAGAGGACGGGCCACAGCTTACCCGTTAGCAATAACTGACGGCCGTCCGGCGCGAGCGCGATGCCGTTCATAACTTCGGCTGATGCAGGGCGCTCCGGATACAAGTCAGCAAAGTCGATCGCCTCGCGGACGGCGCCAGTGACAGGATCGATCCGCAGCACCCAGTTGGACTGGTAGACATTGGCGAGTACCTCGCCGCTGACATACTCCAATTCGTTCAACTGGAAGAGGGGCGCTCCGTGGTAGCGAACATGCACGACGCGTTGCACCTGAAAGGTCGCAGGCGACAGGATACGAAGGGAATCGGATCCATCACTCATAATTAACGACCTTCCATCGGTCGCGAGGCCCCAACCTTCTCCGACATAGTGGAAAGAATCGCGAGGCGCAAGCGTGGCTGCATCGTAGGTATACGCCACTCCTTCTTTCCACGTCAGCTGATATAGACGACCCTTTAACAACGCGAGTCCTTCTCCAAATCGCTCTGCTGTGAGCGGTCGCGACGTGAGCACTCGACCCGAGCGAAGGTCGACGCGTCGTACTTCGGAATGACCGTACCGTCCCGTACTCTCAAAGAGAACCGTGTCAGCCCACACGAGACCTTGCGTGTAGGCGCTTGGATCGTGCGGAAAACGATCTGTCACCTCGTAGGATGCAGACTGATGGCGCTCACTGCCTCTGCATGCCGGGACGCCGAGGCTCACCAGGAGGGCCAGCAAGGACGGCGCTACACTTCGTGCTGGCATGTGCGAATGTTTGTGGCCTTTAGCAGGTTGCTGAAATAGCGGTGGTTTTCTGGGACGTTGTTGCGCCGTATAGCGGGGGGTTCGGACGGCGAGGGGGGAAGTCGACGAGCGCGAGATGATCATTCGAGACTGACCCCGGTGCTCGCCTCACCCACCAAAGTGTTACCCATCATCCCGAATAACACTGCTACCCATCAACCCGGTTGCTCACCGGCGATGACCATACCAAAGGGCGGCGGCTATGCATGCGGCAGCGTCCGCGCGACTCTAAAGCCGACACTGTCACGCCGCTGCATCGGGAAGTAGCTGACATCGCCACGGCACGCGGACCTGGCGCTGGCGGCATCGTACGTAAAGGAACCACCCCGACGGGTCCTCGCAGTAGAATCATCTACCACCGTGTTGCTGTCTTCCCGGTCGATGACGAGTGTGTCCAGCTCAACGGGATAGGATTGGCGGCGGTCGAGGCACCACTCCCACGCATTCCCGAGCATATCAAAGAGTCCCAGATCGTTAGGTTTCAGGCACGCGACCGGGAGTGTGCGTGCGTTGCGAGAGGACTCCGTGGACCAGGCGTACTCGGAGAGCAGGTCGCGAGATAGACCGAAGAAGCGTGCGGTCGTCGTACCAGCGCGCGCGGCAAATTCCCATTCGGCTTCGGTGGGGAGGCGGTATCCGGAACGGTGCAGATAGTCTGGAGGCAGTCGTAGTCCGGTCTCGAATATCTCTGTGTCTGGAAAACACCATTCGCTCTCGGGTAGCCCTTCGCGGTGGCTCAACCAATTGCAGTACTGAGCGGCCTCGTACCAGGTTACAGCGACGGCGGGGCAGTCGAGCTCCGGAGTGAGCGCCTGAGGGCGCCTGAAGCGCGCCGCGATCTCCTGGGCGTGCTTCGCCTGTACTTGAGGGCTCTCGTTCAGGTAGGCATCGAACTGTCGGGCGGTCGTTTCGGTGGTGGCAATTGCGAAGTCACGGGGAATCTGCACTCTATGGATGCGTTCGTCCGAGAAGCGGTCCAGCTCGTACGACGGCGATCCCATGGCGAACGTGGGCTCGCCTCGAAGACAGATCATCGTGTACCCGGCGGAGTTCACGAACCAGTGTCGATTGCTCTCAGGGTCAGATGGCAATCCAGCCGCCGCAGCGCGCAGCTCTGGTTCAGTCCCCCAGTCCAGCCGAGTGGGGAGTAGGAGCGGCCGCCGGGTTCCGAGGAGCCATTTCACCGCACCGTGCACTCCCGGATCGGGATCCATTCGAAACCAGCGGAGAAGCCATGGTAGAATACGGCGGCGAAAGGGCGCGGGCAGCGCTGCAGACGAGTATCCACCGAGCGCCAGGATAAGCGCCTGCCGCTCTTCGGCCGAAGTCGTTGAAGCGCCGAGACGCTCGATCAAGATCGCGGGTCGCACACGGGCTCGCGCCATGTCGCAAATGATGTGGGACCGCGTAGTCGCATCTTCGTCACGAGATAACAAGGGCCAGACGCATTCTGCCTTCCCTCGCTCAAGGAGAGAAATGGCGAGGGCCGCCCGACGCGCAGCGGCCTCAGCGCGCTGGCGCTCGTGGTTGCGAGGCGGTAGCGCCTGACGCAGCATCGCGCACGGGTCGCTGGCGTCCGGTTCAAGCAACGCGAGGACGTCGCGCGGGACGAGCCCCGTTGCGCGCGCGCCGGCGAGCGCGGCTATCGTTCGCAGCAGGTGTCGCCGACTAAGGAGCAACGTCCTCACCGAGGTATGCTGTGTACCCCAATTTGCGAGATAGATTGGGTTAGCTCATGTGAGCCACTTCCTCGACTGACTGCTGGTGCGTGCGATATTCCAGCGGGGATCTAAAACCCAGCGCCGAGTGACTGCGCATTGCGGTACTACGCCGTACTTGCCGTTGGACAGTCGACGAGGTCGTCAAGTACAAAAGCGGCACTGACACCTCGTTCCTATTTGCGAACGAGTATCCTCCTGGCGCCACCGGTCCGGTAATTGGCGTTACGGTTACAGACGCGACGGGTAATTTTGTGTCGAATTCAGAACTAGTGCTTAATTGCAGCACAAGCGCCCTATTGCGGACCCATGAAGCTGAATTGAAACAAGGTGATGGACTTAGAATAGACTGTGAGATAGGTCTTGGAACCTTTGCCGCGAAATCTTTTGCGTAGTCAAGCCGTCGTCAGCGCCGCCATACTCACGTTTGCGCTCCTGACGGCATGTGCCCACGACTCGCAGACCGGGCCGATAAGATTGACTGGAACATACGTCCTCATCTCCGTAAATGGTGTCGCACTCCCAGCACCCGGGCTCCCCGGCTTGAACGTTCAGAAACGCTGTCGAGATTGAGATGCGATCGGTGTCGCAACGCTCCTCGCGATCGCGCTGATGCTCCGCTCCTGGTTCGCCTCGCTTCAGGAGACGCGTCCAAGCGCCCGTCGCGATGTACCGGAGACGCACCTGGCGACGCGCTGATCTTTCCAGCTAGACGCCGCAGGGCCGACAGCATCTGCGCGCGTTCAGGCGCTGGTTGTACGTCGTCGTGGCCCTCGCGATTACCTCGGAGCTGTTAGTTCGCACGCCCTGATGTAGTGGAGACGCAGCATGGAGATCCGCGAGATCGGTCCCTTCCTCGACTACCTCGAGAGCATCCGCGGTCGGACGAGACGTGTGGTCTCGTGCATACCGGCGGAGAAGATGGAACGGTCGCATCAGCCGAATCGGTGGACGTTGGGCGATCTCGTGCGGCACCTCGGTGCGATCGAGCGGTGGATGTTCACCGAGAACGCGGTAC
>JALYZH010000070.1 GCA_030948945.1 Gemmatimonadota bacterium
ATCACACCCGCCATAAGACGCTACCGGGACTTCTTAGCGCATGACTATCTGCGAGGAGCGCGCGAGGCCGTTGGTGTTGCGGACAATCCCGGAGGACCGGTGCGCAGCATGAGCTGAAGGCACTCGGAGTTCCATTTGATGATCCTGAGGACACTAAGATCGCATATTCATTTTTTCTTAGAGACCCTGACGGGCACCAAGTGGAGATTACGACGTATCACGTGCCATAGCCGCCGACGCACTTGCCACTCTTCAAATGTGGAGAGTCTCGACCCGCCGGCCGCTCGAGAACTCTCGGTCGATGGCGCGGGGGGGATTTACAGGATCGTCCGGCCTCGCAGGATGTCGCCCGCTTCGTGAAGGTCCGCACCTTCGCCGCCGGGCATCTCTCCATTTGAGGAAAGAGCGCAATGAGCTACCTCGATGTCCCACGCCTGCACTTTACCGGCAAGTTTCAGGCGGATCCGTCGACCGTAAACAACAACGACGCGAACTTCGATCCCACCGCTCGGCTCAGCAGACGCCTTGCGCGCTGAAGCAGCAAACGTTCGCCGTCAGCTCCGGCTTGGTCGCGGGCTGCCCGCTCGCGTCTCCTTGCAGGATGGAGAGAGCTGACACGACAGCGGCGGCACTCGAGCTTAGACTCGCCCAGGCCAGCGCGCACGAGTCACTCCCTTCGCAGCATAAACTCGGTGAACACCGAACGGGGGGACTCCACATTGGGGAGGACCCCAGCGCCTCGCGCAAACTCCAGTTCCACTCCTGTGAGCATGCGCACACTGCGGTGATCCGCTCGTCGCGACGTGCGTGACCCACTACCCACGCCGTCGTGAGTCACTTTCAGTGCACTTGGTGCGCAGCGGCGTGGCGCGCCGATTCGTCGTGCATCATATCTGGCCTGATGTCTCGCGCTACGACAGTTGAACACTGACGCTTCTTGTCGAAGCTGGAAGCAGTGGAGAAGGTCACAGTGAGTCTCTCCTTAAGTCGCCGACCCGGCACCTTCCACTCCCTGATATCGAAGTAGTGACGCTGTCCGTCCTGTGCTCGAATAAAACCCGCACGACCATGTGGCAGCAGCTTTTCGACCGTCCCAGACTTTCGAGGGTTCAGGTTCTCGTTCCAGGTTGTCCAACGACTCGTTAGGGAAGGAAGAAGGCTCTCAATCGGCGTTTCAGACTCAGCACCTAAAGCAATTGCTAGATGCGCTAGCTCAGCGTCGCTTCCCCAGGCGCTTGCAACCCGGACGGCTGTCGCGAGCTCAACATGATCGCGTGCATCGGATTCCTGGCCGCGTTCCGCGAGTATCCGCGCCATCAGCTTTAGGGCCGGCAGCTTGTAGACGAGTTCTGAAGGTGTGACAAGCGCGGACAAAGTGTGACGGTAAGCAAGATCTTTCTCGTCGATGGAATGTGCAATTGTGGCAATATCGACGTGAATGAATGTCGTCGCCTTTCGCGTCAACAGTTGCTCAAGTTCGGCGATCGCGGCGGCCGCCTGACCACAATGCGACGATGCGAGAGCAGCACGACGTGCGAACCAGATGTCGTTGTCATGATGGAGGGTTGGGCAGCAGCGCAACGCTTCTCGCGCTGCATCATGACACTCTTGCCACTGCCCAAGCTTTTCGAGCGTCCTGGTTTTGAGTGCGTAATACTTTTCGCGAGCGGATCCCAATCGACGCGTCTTACCTTGGGTATCCGTAAAGCACGGCTCGTCTTGGCTAAGCCGGATCGGATCTAGTTGTTGCAACCAGGCCTTGGCGTTACGATAACGACCCGCATCGCACCACGCCCGCGCGGCCCGTAACACAGCAGGCACGAATGGTGTCACCGCAGCATATGGATCCTCGAGGTCTTTCGTTAGTCGCACGATCCACTTTGCGCGGCGAGCTACTTCGCTGGCAGTCGTCTGCGCGCGCATTAAATCCCAAGCTATCCAACTGCAAATCGAACGGCCGTATTGGAAGGAGGGATCGAGCTCCAGTAGTGCCTTGCCAACTTCGAATGCTTCATTAATTCGGCGGAGCTTTCGCAGAGAGAACGCGTAGCCCCATCCCACCCATTTGTCCGTACAGGGCCAAAGCTGCGCGTAATACTCAGCGGCCTCGGAGTAGTTGCCTTCCTTTCGGAGCTCGTCAGCCTTCGCCCGGAGTGTCGTCGTCGACCCAGGGAGGTCTTCTGTCAGTCCCATTTTCTGATTCTCCTTCAACAACTTGCTTCGTTGTGCGGAAATTCACCTTTGCGACATACGGAAGCCAATGCGAGCCCCATTTGCGCACGAAAGTCTTCCCAGCTTGGATAACAGCGGGGGATGCACCCTTTGGCAGCACAACGCCTGTCTTCGCCGACCATTGGTCGAGCCACCCTAGAAATGAATCGCGAGCGAGTATCGATGCGGTCGCGACGGCGATGTCCGCCTCAGCCTTAGTCTGTTGATGCACCGGGATCTTAACGTGTAAGGTTCGCTCTTCGATGTAGTGACTCGCACCAAATTGATCGACCAAAACGTAGCTTGGCTGCATGCTGCTCTCCCGTCCTGCCTTGAGCAGAAGCCCGATAGACCGAGAGTGACTCCATGCCAAGAGGGAGTTGAGGTTTTTCCCTTCACGGCTCATTTCTGCATACAAAGAATTGAAGCGCTTGGGGTGGATTGGCACTACCGCTACTTGTCGCGTAGCGATTCTTCGAATCTCCTCAGCAAGCAACCGTACTCTTTTGTCAGATAGATCCTTGCTATCTCGAACGCCGAGTTGCTGGAACTCAGCCGCCAGATCGCGGTCAACGTAGACGGCGGCACTTACTAAAGGCCCGAAATAATCTCCCTTTCCAGCCTCGTCAGTTCCTATGTGCGGTGCCCAGTCCGCGGAGGATGTCTGGGTAATGGCAGGCGACCGCGCCGTTCCGTTCTGAACTTCGCCGAGGCCGCCGATGCCGCTCATGACGCGGTCAGCTGTCTCATGGATGCTGTCCCATGCGGGAGCATGCCCCGACAGTAAGCATTTCCCCGACGTGTACAGTACAACGGTCGCCCTACTTCGGCCCTGCTGTATCTGCTTTCGCCAGACCTCGTGCTCGTTGGGTGAAAGCGTTAACGCTCCCATGTCGTTAAGGGCCTGGTTCAATCTGTCGCGGAGGTCGACGGTTGGGACGTTAAACGTCTGTTGCGGACGTGACTGAGGCTCCGCTGGAGTGCGATCGCGAATTAGACGTGCGCTCGACTGCTTTGCCGCGCCGTCCTTCCCAACTACTTCAACTTTGCCGTTCCGATAGACGCGAATCGTCGCGTTCCCGTTGGCGTCGGCAACCGCAAATTGATAGCCGTGCTCGAGCGGTTTTTCGCCTTGGATAGCTAGGGCGTAAGAAGGAATGGACGAACGGAGCAGGCGAAGGAGACCATCAAAGCCCAGTTGCTTTCCGGCCGGTGGCTGTCGCAGTACCGACGCCACCTCGCTCACATTGGCCACAGCTAGAACTTCCACGCCTGCAGGCGCACTTGCTCGTGCCTGCTCGGCGTTGTCCAAAGGAACCAGTACTCGGCGCATGCCGGCATCCGCGGCTGCCCGAAGTTTCTCCGGAATGAACGAGACGCCAACCACAGAGCCGTTCGCCGTTAGCTTACCAGTTGCCGCCACAAGTGCACACGTCTGTAGTGCTCCGATCTCAACCTGCGCGGCGACATACATCGGCAAGCCGAGCGACTCTCCAGTAAACTCTGCTGGCCACTCAATACCGACGCGATAGCCCCGACCGGGCGCACCATGGCTCAGTGCAAGCTTCACCTGCGCGAGGATTTCAAGCGTTGCTTCGGTGAAGACTTGCTCGCCAGCATCAATGGTTTGAACTGTCAGACCGAGCGCAATGCCATCGCGTGGTCCTTTGAACAACCCCCAGCCTTGATATAGTCTTTCCCGCTCAACGAGATCGGAGATGGCCAAGCGAAGACCTTCCGCGGATTTGGAGGGCACTTGGTCCCATCCGAGCATTTCAAGCAATGCTGCTGCTGCTAACGTTCTGCTACGTGCGCCGAGGCGCGCTCCTTTCAGCTTCTCTGCATCGTACTTCAGCCCATTTACGGCTTCGCTAAGGATATCAAAGAGGATATTGGGATCATTGTCGTGATTGCCTAGGTCGTCGAGCGCGTGCTCGAAGCTACGCAGCAGCGCGACGTCTTCTTGCAGTTGTCTCACTCTCGGCGACAGGTCCTCTGACAATCGCTCTCGGCTGAGGAGTGCCCATGCCCTGGAGTAGGGCAACAGATGGGAGACGCGCGTTGTCAGTGCCACGTCAATAATCTCACCTAGCAATTCCTCGGTGGGATCATTCCACCACTCCTGAATGAGTCGATCTAGGTCAATCGCTTCGGGATACATCGGCAGCTGCCAGTTCGAGTTTGTTGACTTCCCTTAACAGAATTCCCTTGAATACAAGGCGGAGAGACAGCGACGGTACGAAGGGTTCTGTTGGCAACGGGTTGGGAATATCAAGCCGCTTGTGCGATAACAGCAGGACCCACTTGCGATCGTTAAGATGAGATCGGTCCACGCTATCAATAATGAATGACACTTCCGCGCTCCGTGGCTGACGAATGAGCTTGCCGCAGAACACCGTTTGTTCATCCACCTGAGCACAGTATTCAGTCTCTGATGGCCGTAAACCATGCGATGCAGCAGCGAACTTGAGTTGCTCGCGCGGATGAGGCGCTTGCTGTTTTGTCCTCATCACATAGCGCTTTGATTCGCGCCTAGGAGCTTCTGCTTGGGCCGGTTCATCAAGCGTTAGTGCGTAGGATCGCCCGAGAAGCCGCATATAGTCAGCTAGGCTGCCGACGTGCGCCGTTTCGTCGCCTGATTCTTCGGCTAGAGACCCGAAGTCCTGCGGATTGACATCGCCTGCCATTGCACGCTGAATCTCGGCAACACCCGTAGGTGTCAGCCGGTCTAACAGCTCGCCAAGTGAACTCGCCGCGACAACGGTCTGGAAGGCAAATGAAATGCGCCAAGCCAGCGAAATACTGGAGTGGGACCTCGACAGCACGAAATCCGTTATTGTCGCAACGTCGAGATTCGTGCCGATAGGCGCGACGTCAACCCATGCCGTCCCAGCTTCCATCCACGGATCAGAGAGGACGACGAGCGGCACGCGCTCGGGCCAAGCCTCGGACAGTTTCAAACCTGCACTCCATCGGACATCGCCCGTAGCGAGATGCGCGATTCGCTCCTCCGCGAGGCTCACTCCGCTCCTATCCGTTCCATTCCGCAGCTCAAGCGATGCATTCCCGACGACGTTTGCGCGGAGCTTCACGACAAGCAACTGGCACGGTCTGCAGTTTGCCAAATGCTCCTCAAGTGTCGGCGTGAGGTCACCCTCGAGAAAGTCGAGCCAATCGATTGGAAGAGGGCAAGTATTCATCATTTCGCTCCGTCCGAGACCAAGACTTCGAGTTCCCTTCTAATCGCATGAGCCTCATCTGCGCTCTCGGCTAGTTCGGTGATCATCTCGAACACGCGGCGCACTGTGGCACTGATACCGTCTTCGGCAATGCCGACATCGTGGCTCGTTTGTCGAACGTGCCCCTCTTGGCGGAAGTACTCGCGGATGACGTGCACCTCGTGGCTGTTCAATCGCATAACAACGCTCTCTGCCGCTATGTGATTGGAAACCGCATCTGTCGGATCACTGTATTCGTCTGGAACGTCGTCAGTCAGTGATTGTTCGGTGGCATCCACCAACATGAAACGAAACCGGAATACGTCGAGAATTGCAGAGATGGGCAAAGCTCCTTCGCTGTTCTTCAGAAGGTGCGTTAAGAACAACTTGAGTCGGGGTTTGCGAAGAATCGGGGATAGCTTCTGAGAAAACGGACCGTAGTGAACAACCTGCAAGTCCTCGTCCGACAGTCGGTTGGCGACTCGCATTAGCTCGCGCGGCGATAATCCTGATAGTTCCGCGGCTGGTGCGTCGGCGACCGTCCAAGTAGTGTCGGCGGGATTCATCGACGGTTGGACTACGATGAAGACCTTGTCAGTGACAAGCATATCGCGAATGCGCTTGTACAAATTCGACGCGATCGATCTGCGGCGACGATTGGTGAGGAACTGGCGAAGCGATGTAGTGCATGCTGCACGGAGCTGTTGGACTGTTTCTGTTGATCCCAACATCACCGCAAGGTCACCACGCGTGAGCAGCCTCTCGAAAACCCAATCGTTCAGAACGTCTTCGCAGGCAGCGCTCTCCCATGTCCCATCCGGAGAGTACTCGGCCGGCGGATATAGCTGAACAGTGGACAGCACGATGCGCCCTAGCAGCCTCTGAAGGGCGCGACCCACGCCGACGCGACTGTATTCGTCCCTTAGGATTGCAATGTCCATCAGCGTGTCATCAGGCGTTTCAATCGAACCAGCTTGGAATCCCTCACGGCCGTCGAGATCTCGGGCAATCGGGCGACAGAAATACTGCCCACGCGCTTGCCGGAGTTGACGAAGGTCGAGATGTCAGCCGCGCCGCTCTGCCAAAACCGAAAGAACGTTTGTTGGCCTGGTCCGGCTTCGCCAGGCTGCACAACGATTTCCACGCCTCCACCCTTTGCTGTCGAGCCGACAATAAAGTGTGCTTGACTTGGTTGCGTTTGACCGGGTCGAGTTTCTAAGGCGACCACTAGGCAATAGCGATCCTTTCCTCCTGGGTAATTCGCGACGTGAGCAGGCAGCCACCAGACATCCCCGACCGCTACCACGATCGGAGCCCCACCCGCGACAAGGTGACCATTGCCTTCACGCGCGAAGTAGTGGAGGTGACGTCACCCATATCTAGAACAGCTTTTCGCGCACGTCGCGTAAGTGCTTATTCCGTATTGCATTAGCGCAAGCAGATCGAATCGCTGTTCTATGTCATCGAGCAACTGGAGTCAACAACGGAGGCAGGATGTCGAACGGCAAATCGCAGGGTCAGGGGCACGGGCGTGACGAGGTCACAATCACCGTCAACAATCAGGCGTATCAGATCCACCGGGGTCGGCAGTCGGTGGCGGACATCAAGCGATTGGCGATCGTTCCGCTCGCTGATGAGCTAGCACAAGACGTGAACGGGACACTAACGCCCCTTCCGGATGCTGGCGCAGTTACGATCGTGGGCGGGGAACGGTTTGTTAGCTATCCGAAGGATAGCGCCTCCTCTTAAGGAAGCGGCAATGATCGACTTCTCAGAGGACGAGTTGGTGGAACTGCTAGCAGTATTTCCTCGGGCGCAAAGGGGAGTGGAGGGAGGAGTGACGTACTTCTTGCTCCCCGACATCGCCGTCCCAGCTCCCGGGGGAACCACTGCCGATGCACTTCTATGTCCGTCGTCGCGCGACGGCTATCCGTCACGGCTTTTTCTTTCAACGCCGCTGATTGCTGGTCGAGCGAAGAACCTCAACGCTTCGAACGTACGCATACTAGAGCGGAACTGGCATGCTGTGTCGTGGAAGGTGCGCAGTGGGCTTCGGCTACTCCAAATGGTAGCGGCGCATCTTGATGCTTTTCGAGACTGAATCGTGATACTTCGTATTCCCGCCCACGTTGTCGAACGGATGCGCGTGGATTTGAATCGCCCTCATGAGTTTTCTCGCGAGCGAGTGGGTTTCGCCACTGCCGTCGCTGCAACGGCCGACACCGGCGATCTGCTCCTTCTTCGTGATTACGTCGCTCTACCTGACGATGAGTATGTGGAGGACGACAATGTCGGAGCACGCATCGGTACAGACGCGATGAGGCGGGCAATGGGTATTGCGGCGCTTGGTCGTACAGCAGCGTATGGTGTGTTTCATGTGCATGCACACACGCACCGCGGAATGCCGCGGCTGAGCCGAACCGATAGGGCCTCTCTGCCGCCTTTTGTCTCGGGGCTCGCGAACGTAAGTCCTGGGAGACATCATGGCATTATCGTGCTTTCCGACGATGAGTTGTATGCGACGGTTTGGTCGCCCGATTCACGCGATCTGAGAGATGCCGATCGAGTCGTTAGCGTTGGAGTTCCACTTTCATTTTCATTCCCGATGCTGGGAGTCGAACGTCCTCAACTCGATACCGATACATCGCGTTACACACGACAATCATTCCTGGGTCCGCAGGGACAACGTTTGATACGCAGTGCACGGATTGCGGTTGTGGGCCTAGGCGGCGGTGGCTCTCATGTTGTTCAGCAATTGGCTCACCTGGGATTCCAACACCTCGTCATTGTTGATCCTGATCGTGTTGATGAAACCAACTTGAATCGACTCGTTGGTGCGTCGCTGGCGGACGCGCTGAACGGGACTCCGAAGACTGAGGTCGCCCAAAGAACACTTGATAGGTTGGGCGTCGGAGACAATTGCAGGCTGCATCAAGGTCGTTGGCAGGATCGGCCGGAGATGATCCGAGGGTGCGACCTGATCATCGGGTGCGTCGATTCGTTTAACGAGCGACGAGAGCTGGAAACGATCGCGCGCCGATACCTAATACCATACATAGACATCGGGATGGACGTGCATGTGATGCACGGCCAAGCTTCGCGCATCGGAGGGCAGCTGTTTGCCTCCATCCCTGGCCAGCCGTGTATGTTCTGCATCGGCCTTCTAAACGAAGAGCGGCTTAGTATCGAGGCGGCCCGATACGGCGACGCTGGCGCACGTCCGCAAGTAGTTTGGCCAAATGGTATTCTCGGGTCGACTGCTGTGGGTGTCGCAGTCAATCTTGTAACCGGATGGAGCGTGACGACCCCTCTTACGTATTTGTCCTATGACGGCAACACCGGGACAATCTCCCCGCATCCTCGGTTGCCTTTCGTCAAGGACGCACGGTGCAGCCACTACTCACTCAGTGATGTCGGTGATCCGACATTGGCTCACGTGTTGAGCGGCGAGTAACAGCGTTGAGTGGCGTCGTCCCGTGGCCAATGCCATCACACTCCCGGAAGGTCGTGATCGATGTGATCGGGTCGGACGAGCAACCATGGCAAAGCGTACAGCGTTGTGATCGGCACCAGGCCGAGCCGCTTCGCCACGATCACCGTCTCGAGCGCCGTGTAGATCCCGCCGTTGTCCGAGAGCCATTGAATGGGGACTCCCGGGCGTCCATCGTCAAAGCGCGTGCGCACCGCGGCGTGCATCAGAGCGCGGATGTCCTCGCCCCGCAGCGGGCGGCCCTCGCCTACGTACGCCAGCCACTCCCGATCGCCGCAGTCGAGCGCAAAACCGAGATCCACCACCTCGCCCGTCCAGCACGCGATCTCCAGCGTGTCGCTGCACCAGCGCTCGTTCGACCGGTCGCAGGCGACCCGGCCGGTGTGCGCACGCCCCGTCGTTCGCTTGCTCGGCCGCGGCAGGTTCCACCACGCGCAGGATCCGTTTGCCGCTACAGCCCGCGCCGAAGCAGAGCCAAGGTCCATTCAGACGGAGCTTTCAGCGCCCATCTGGACTTTAGGTGTTAGTCGCTAATCCCAGCCACTTTTCGGGGTCTTCAGAACGTAACTGAATGCTCGGTCCCTGGAAGAGACCCCACATAGCACGGAACGCAAAGTGGAGCGCCCGGCGCGCGAAATTTGCGTGGGCCTCTGCTTCGGCATCACTAATGCTCTGACCCATCTCAATGTGAGCGAGACCGTCTTCGCCGCGGGTCACGCGCACGTGATGGCCGACCATCTCAATATGTGCTACGGCAGAGAGGAATCCGTATGTCTCGGCATACCCGAGAACCCCGCTCTCCTCCGCCATCTTCTTGATAGACTTGCCACTCCACGACCTCCCCTTGGCAAGCCTTCGTCGTGCTTCCTCAACGAGATGTGTCGGCATCCGACTGAGGAGCGCTCGCCGCTCCTCGGTGACCGCGGGTTGCGAGGGGAACGTTTTAATCTCTTTGAGATGCGAGTACGCGAGGAGCATCAGCGCTTCGTCCTGACTTGCCTGATGCCGCATCAAATAGCCGAGAGTCACCATCGCTTCAAAGAGCATGCGTTGAACAGCGACGAGCGGCAGGCCAAGCTCCTCTCGCAGTAGCACATTCGTCCCCATAGCCAAATACCAGATCTGCCAGACAAGATCGGCGACGATCACGTAATGGCCATGCCGGTTCACGTCTGTGAAGTCGGCAAGCGGGCGCGCAAACTCTGGGTGGGTGTCAAGAACCCGCCGGAGTTCTTTTACATCGCTGTTGAGCAGCTCGGATTGAGTGAGGGGCATACTTCATCACTATAGCCCCGCGCCAGACCTGCCGCGAAGTCGACTTAGATTTTCCGCATCCTCAGTCACGACGGGATGGCGTATGGGCGCGAACCGGCTGGCCCCGCTGATGCTGCACGCCGCGCTCCGAGCTGATCCGCGGCTTGCCGTTCAGGCGGAACGAGCTCAGTCGCTGACCTGGACATCGTCGATGTTCGCGGAGTCGCCGGTCGTGCACGCCTCGAACCCCATCGGTGGAATCAGAGATCACGGCCAGTCGCGCCGAGGCGGACCGAGCGACCACACGCGAGACCGATATCCGACGCGGCCTCTACGCGACCCCCGACCGAGTCGATCGTGATGCTTTAGGGAAGCGTAAGCTAAAAATCTGATGATTGATCTCGAGAGACGCGTAGTCGATCTCCTCGAGCGCCTGTCGCCGCGCGAGATCCGCCAGCTCAGGACGAGCCTGACCGCTCCGCAGCTCGCGGTGGCTGTCAAGCTCAAAGCCGCGATCCGGGACGCTGTGCTCGGCCGGGACGACGCTCACGAGCGGTAGGCACCGCCCCACTGGTTCGCGCTGAACCACGTCGCACCGACGGATCAATCGGAGTTCTCCGTCTTCGCATCATTCGCTCGCGGTTTCATGACGGGAGGATGACGCCCGCCGAGTACTGACGGTTAGGAAAGACAACACACCGTGGGCTCCCGGGTTCTGTCGTCACCCCGTCGCACAAGTACGAGGTGTCGTGCACAACGGAGCCCGCTCGAATCCAAGCGACGAGACGTCAGTGGCAAAACCATCCGCTTCATGGCCGCCGCCAGAGGAGCTGGCGGTTCTCATCCAGACCGCCCAACAGGGTCGACCGCGCGATATGGACATCCTCTTGGGGCGAATACGGAGTCCGCTCCTAAGGGCATTCGAATCCCGTCTGCCTCATGACGATGCCGAGGATCTGACGCAGGTGGCGCTCGTCCGCGTTGCGAGAGCCGTGCACCGTATCGATCCCACGCGCGGCCATCGGTACCTCTGGGCGGTCGCGCGCAATCTTCTCCGATCAGCCTTTCGCGCGGGCGCACTCGAAGCCAGCCGCTTCACCCCGCTCCCGGAGGCAGAAGACGTGGACTCAGGGGAGGACATCGAAGCGCTGGTGGAATACCACGAGATTCTCGACCGCATCCATGAGTCCAGTCGAGTCTCTCTCCCTGACCCGCTTCGCCATGTCGTCCTCGCTCTGATTCGCGGCGACAGCTTGTCCGACATCGCCGATCAGCAGAGGCTGAACCCGATCACAGTAAGGACCCGATTGCTCCGGGCGAGGGCTCTGCTGCGCCTATACCTGGAGTCCGACTACGACACGTGGTAGTCACCCCGCGCGGGACGCCTCTGACACCGGCGGCCACTCAGCGGGTGACGGTTCTGAGGGCCTCCCGAACGCTTTTCGGATTTCGGCAGTACGGAGAGATGCAGATCGGTTCGCCCCATTTCCCCCTGCCATGAGGATCGACGTGCGTCCCACGGTGCGCAAAGAGCAACACGGACAACAATACGGCGCGATGATGGCCCGATACCTCGGGCCTGCCATCCTCCGGGGGTTCGAGGATGACGACGTCACGGAGATCTATGTCAATCCGCAGGACGGCGACGTCCGGTTCGATACGCGATCACGGGGCAGGGTCAGCTCCGGTGTCGCGATGGACGCCCACCGGCGCGAGATGTTCCTCAACACGGTCGCGTCGAGCTTAGGTGTCACGTTGAGCCCGGAGAATCCGCGCATCGAGGCGGAGCTTCCCACCATCGAGTTTCGGGGTAGCCGCCTCCAGGGATTCGTCTCACCGGTGACACAGGCACCCGGGTTCAACATCCGGAAGCCCCCAACGGCCATCTACTCGCTTGACTCGTATGCCGCGAGCGGAATGATCACGGCCGCTCGGCGGTCCGCCCTTCGCACGGCCGTTCTAAATCACCGGAACATCGTCATCGCGGGAGGGACGAACAGCGGCAAGACGACGCTCGCGAATGCTGTGCTCAAGGAGGTCACCGATCTCTTTCCGCAGGAGAGGGTGGTGATCCTGGAGGACACGGTCGAACTCCAGTGTGCCGCGGTCGACCACCTGGCGCTTCGGTCCGGGCCGGCGGTGTCTCTCGCGCAACTCGTGAAGAGCGCCCTGAGGACGAGCCCCAATCGGATCGTTGTCGGCGAAGTGCGAGGCGGCGAAGCCCTCGATCTCCTCGACGCGTGGGCGACCGGACATCCGGGGGGCGTGGCGACCGTGCACGCCTCATCGGCCGAAGGAGCATTGCTG
>JALYZH010000115.1 GCA_030948945.1 Gemmatimonadota bacterium
GTGCCATCCTTCAGCTACGCAGTACTTCGCCTGTACAACTTCATCATTCAGCCAGCTGCCTTCATCCGCGCGTCGGCTATCGGCAATGTCATTGCAGACGAGGCCTTTGACTACACCATGGATCGCGAGCTGTGGTTGCGACTCGGTCGTTCGTCGCGCTTCCGCCGGCTCGACAATGTACTGGCGATTGACCGGCATCATCCCGCACGAAAGTCCTACACACGGATGGACCTCGCAGAACGTGACACCCTTCGGCTAGTCCAGACGTATGGTGTTCCCGAGGACCCCGCCCACCACATGATCCGGAAGCTCCTGAAAATCGTTTTCCGGTGGCTGGGCGTCAGCCTCGTTACTGCCGCACTACGCAAGGACCGAGGCTTCGGCGGTCATGCGGACTCCGGTCGCGCGCTCGCGTTTCGGCAGTTCTTTGTGCCGCGTGCGGCCATGCCGATGGGCACGACTCGCGTCTCTGCCACGCGATTAGATACATGAGCCGAATTCCTTCGCTCAAACCATCGCGGCTGACGGTCGCAATTAGTGCGGGCATGGCAGCAAGCCTAGCCCTCGCCTTGGTTTATTTTCCCATTGCGATACTAGCCGTACCAGGTGTTGTGGGTGCCGCCACTCTGCTGGCGAGTCCGCGTGCGCGCATTGCCTTTGTCGTCTTCGGCGGCCTAATCATCTTGCAGAGTTCTTCGTCCTTCGACGTTAGCAAGGCCATCTACCTCGCGGGCACGTGCGCATCGTTGGTGGGGGCGCTTGCCAATTATTGGCGGAATCGCGCTTGCGCTGCCGCGCAGCTTCTGCGGCCAATGCTGGGTGCCAGTGCCGTGTTCCTTGTCTTTCTGGCGCTTTCGCTAATCATCGCCCGCGCGCATGGTGTGCCAACTCTGCTGTGGCTGCGCGACGCGGCGTCCTACGCGCTATTTGCAGCCAGTCCGCTCTTCGCCTTCGATGCGCGCTCAGCGGGTTCGCGGGTCGTAATCGCTGCCCTGACGCTCGCGGGCCTTCTCGGCGCAGCTTCGTTCTCACTGGAGTGGCTGGGCCGTAGGAATCTTTCCGATCTTGAGATGACGCGCTTGTTGCTGCCAAGCGGGGGCATCGCGGCGGCCCTCTTTGCCTACGCTGCGAGCCGGATCCTTACGCTCGAAATGCTGCGGCCATTTTGGCTAGCGGTGCTCGGCTTTATCGCCGGAGCTATGTGGATTACGGCGACGCGTTCCGCGCTGGTGATACTTGCCGCACCTGCGACGATCTCGGTGTTCGGGCCGCGACCGACGCTGGCTGCGCGGTTGCGCCGCACGCTTGTAGTCGCGCCCATTGTCGGCTTAATCGCGCTGCTGTTTTCTGTCGCAATCTCAAGCGTGGCTCACGTCGACCTTTCGCGTGCGGCCGGCCGCTTGGTTTCAGTTACGAACCCGTTCGAGATTCTCTCAACTCCTTCCCAGAATCCCGCTTCAGCGCCAGTTGCCGACGGTGTGGGCCACGTCGAGCCCATCACATCGTCGCAGTCGCCCGGGCCGGCGGGTCTTGGCCCGCCTGTTACGACGCTGCCGCCCGCTGTCGCCGCGCAAACGTATAACGAGCGTGCCATACAGGCCGTACTGGCATGGCAAGACTTCTTGGCGAACCCGGTCTTCGGCACAGGTCCGGGTTACGTCTATGTTTGGAAGAACGGGTTCGGTGAGTCCCTTTCCAGTTTCAGCCTCGACACTCCGTTGGCCTTACCCGCGAAGTTCGGAATCGCCGGCACGGGGACGCTGTTCGTACTGCTCCTTACGCTGGGCGCACACATCTGGCGGGCTGGCACAGCGACGAACTGGGCGGTCTCTGAGGCCGCGCTTCTTGGTTACGCGTCGATTTGGATTGCGAATCTACCGCTTGGCCTTCCGTTCGGTGACAAGGGATTCAGCTTCGGATTGCTCTTGCTGATTGCGTTGACCCTACCGCCGCAGTCGGCGAGTCGTCCTACCGAAGCCATCGACTAAGCCAGGCACAGTGAGGATCCGGTGGCTGACCTGGTTTCCGGCCCCTTACTGGAATGCGCGATTTCGAGAGCTCGCGCGAACGCCTGGCGTCGATTTTCGTGCGCTCTTTCTCTCAGAACGCAGTCCTGAGCACAAGTGGGACTTCTCGGACGATCTCTTCGCCTTTGACCACGAGTATGTCCGTAGCCTCTTCCACAATCGCGTACCCCTGGGTCCTAGGCGTCGGGGCTTTCCGGGATGGGCCTTCCAAGACCGCGATGCGAGTCTGATTCTGCCGTATCCGGAAATCGATTTGATGCTGGCGATTATCGGTCGGCGACTGACGCGAGCGCCAACCTATGCATTCACGGATAACACGACGACCGACTTTAGGTCTGGAAGCCGACTTCACGAGATCTCGAAACACATGGCGATGCGCGCTGTCCGCGGAGTATTGGCTGGCGGACCATTACAGGTTGAATACGCCCGGCACTACGTCGGACCTCGCGGGCGCGTGCATGATCTGGGGAATCCCGTGGATAACGACTGGTTTACCCGAGTCCATGAGCGCTTGGGTCCTAAACGCGACGAGATTCGACAGCGTCTTAGACTGGCAAACTTCACAGTCCTGTATGTGGGGAGGCTTTGGCACGGGAAGGACGTCGACATCCTGATACAGGCGTTCGCGACGATTGCGTCTCGTCACCCATCACATCTTCTTATCGCCGGAGACGGCCCCGAAAGAGAAAGTTTAGAGGCTCTTGCAAGGCGGACGGGCGCCGATGTGCGTTTCTTAGGTTTTCAGGATCGCTTGCGAGTTTGCGATTTGTATGAGGCCTCCGATGTACTTGTGCTGCCGAGCCGGTCGGAGCCCTGGGGACTCGTGGTAAACGAGGCAATGCTTTTCGCGAAGCCAGTCGTCGTGTCCGACCATGTCGGCGCAAGGGCACTCCTACGCGACGGTCACAACGGTCAAGTGTTTGCCACAGGCGACATCCCGTCCCTCACGCGTACGCTCGAATGGCTCATTCGAAATCCTAGCGAAGCCCGGCTTATGGGCCTCCGGGACGCCGAACTGATCGCGCGCCACGGACTGCCAGAGTGGGTGGAGCGCGTCCTCACCGCCTTGCAGTTCTAGTTATGCAGACTGACCGCGAGTTCCAGATCGCGCCGGAGTGGGCAATCCTCCGATGCCCACTATGCCTTCATTCGCTAAACCGGCGCGTAGAAGGGAAGGAGCTCACCTGCACTAGTTGCGGGAAGGTGTTTCCGATCGTTGACGGCATCCCGGTTCTGCTGCCTGACGAAATTCGCGAACACGACGAACTGGAACACGTCACGGATCCCCCGGGCTCGAGACGGCGGCAGGCGGAGTTCTATGACCGGGCGGTTGCCTTTGATTTCGAGGTCAGCCGGCCACGTGGCGCTCCTCGCCTGTACGAATCACTTCTGCTCGAGAAATTCCGTCGCGGGACCAGGGCGTTTCGGAACGAAATTCGCGGTTCGAACACGCTCGTGGTCTGCGGAGGATCGGGGATGGACGCCGAGTTCCTTGTGCAGTCCGGCGCGCTCGTGGTGACGTCCGACGCGTCGGTCGGGGCGTCCCGGCGGGCAGTCATGAGGGCGCAACGACATCGCCTGCCGATAGGAGTGATCGCGGCTGATGTTGAGCACCTGCCTTTTGCCGACCGCAGCTTCGACCTCGTCTACGTTCACGACGGACTGCATCATTTGGCCGAGCCTGATCGTGGGCTGCGAGAAATGATGCGCGTGGCAAGATCGATGATCTCCGTAAACGAACCTGCAAGAGCTGCCGCGACGTTGCTGGCGGTTCGATTTGGGCTAGCTAAGCATCGCGAGGATTCCGGAAACCTGGTCGCTCGACTCAAGCTGAGGTCGCTCGAGGTGGCGCTTGAGCAGGGTGGCTTTCGCGTGCTCAACAGCGAGCGCCTATTCATGTATTACAGGCACGCGCCTGGGCCGTGGATGCGATTCGCGTCTCGTCCGATCCTCTTCACCGTAACGCGCGGGCTTCTTCACCTCGCCGATGCGGTATTTGGTCGAGCCGGAAACAAGCTGACCATCCAAGCGAAGCGTCGGCAATGAATATCCCAACCAATCGGGATGGTGACAACTCGCCGGATTGGACGAGGGTGAGCGCGAACCCGGTCTCTGAGGAGGTTCACGACTTTCTCGCCAAAACATTGTTGGCTCGCAGGCGTCGCAGTTTCGACCTGTTGCACATGCTTCGCGACTATCTCGAAGATCGAAGCGTCCTCGACATCGGGGTGGTCGAGCACGATCCATCTCACTATGAAAGTGATGCGTGGCGTCACCGCCACATTCGGGAGTGGGCCAGTTCCCTTCTTGGTATCGACATTCTTGAAAGCGAAGTCCAGCATCTGCGCGGCCGGGGATATAACGTTCGTACGGCCGATGCGACATCGGATGCCGATCTAGGTCAACGCTTCGAGCGGGTGTTCATTGGTGATGTCCTGGAGCATGGCGATGCAGTACGAATGCTCATGTTCGCCCGCCGCCATCTGGGGAAAGGCGGCCTCATACTCGCGACGACCCCGAATCCGTTCTTCTACAAATTTATTGTGAGGACGATCCGTGTCGGTACGTTCGTCGCAAACGCCGAGCACACTGCTTGGATTTCGCCATCCATGGCAGTAGAACTCGGACGGCGAGCGGGTCTGGAGCTGACTACTTATTGGCTCATCCAGCCCCATGGTCACAGCACCGTGACGCGATTCGTTCATCGGTTGCGCGACCTCGGCCTCCGCGATTCGGAACTCTTCACGTACGCTTTCCTCTACGTTTTTGAGCCTGCGAAGGTGAGGTAGTGGCGTCTCCCGCGTTCACATCTCACGGTGGTCGAAGTGAAAGCACGCTTACGGCTGCGCGCGCGGAATGATGTGTAGTGACCAAGTCGAGGTAGGGGCAATCCTCTTGTATCAGTGAGCCCAAATCCATCACCGATGTCTTGACGCCCAGCGGCTCACCGCGATTTGAGAATGCGAAAAAGTCCTCGTAGCCGTGACCGATCAGAAACGAAAGGAAGTCCCTGGGATGGCGGTTCGCGCGCTTGAGTAGGTCCGGCGCAAACTCGAAATAGATGACGGGGCGATCCCGCCGGAGGAGCGAGCTTCCGCCCAGAAGAACATCGAAGTCGTAGCCATCGGTGTCGATCTTGATGAAATGGACCGACCCTAGACCGCCGAAGTAGCTGTCGAGCGTTGTCGCTCGAACAAGCTCATCAAACCTGAAGTCGTGTCCGTCGTACTCGCGCGAGACGACGCTGGCCGTGGAGGCGTTTGTGTGCAGGCGCATGCTACCCGCGTGACTGGAAAGGACGGTGCGTTCAACCGTCACATTCGCCCAGCCGTTTGCCGCAATGTTCTGATCGAGATACGGCAAGAAGCGATCCGATGGCTCGAAGCAGTACACAAAGCTCGCGGGTTTGGCGAGTTTCATCTGCATGAGGCTTGCACCGATGTTGCTACCTACGTCGACAAATGTGGGAGTGGACTGTTGAACAAGCTGCGACACCACCGTGCCCAGATTGAGATCCCAGCCCGTCCCGGCCGCTATGAATTGGCCAATAAGGCTATCCGCGGGATAGTGCACAATCAGATCGCCGAAGCGACACGTGCAGGACGGCTCATCTACTCTCCGGCGGATCAGCCGACGGAAGCGGCGAATCGCTGGCCGCGCGATTCTCTTGAGAAGCTGGATGGCAGGGTTCATGAACTCGCCCGGAACAATGCTCGCCGAGAGCCGAAATGTCTCATGGAGCCTCGCGCTTTTCTGTCAGCATCCAAGCCGACGGCGATATCACAGGCCGCGCTATTCCGACCTCCGCCGAACCAACCTCAGACGGCGTTGATCGACTCCTGCTCGAGGCATCGTAATGCGCTCTGTCGCTGAAATGTTTCGCATACTCACATCGCTCGATGCCTCGGTACCGCAGGGGCGATCCCGCGAGCGCTATCGACGAATAGGGATGTCGGCGGCGATGTCAGGACTTGCGCTTGTTACTTCAACGGTCGTGAGTTTGATTCTCGTCCCGATCTCGCTGCAGTACTTGGGCGCCGAACGTTATGGACTCTGGTTAGTGGTCGCGTCATTGGGAAGCCTGCTAGCGGTGGCAGATTTCGGCATCGGTAACGGAATGGTCAACGCGATTGCGCGCGCTGACGGAAGGGACGATCGCGAGGGTGCCCGACAAAGCGCCTCCACCGCATTCCTTCTCGTTACCTGCCTCGCGTTAGGTGTTGGCGGTTGTTTCGCGGTTCTCTACAGCCTCGTGCCGTGGAGTCATGTGTTCAATGTGCATTCGACAACCGCCGTGTCCGAATCAGGCCCGACCGCCTTGGTCCTTGTGGCGGTCACGCTGGTTGGGATGCCTATCGCAATCGTGCAGCGCATACGATTTGGCTACCAAGAGGGGTTCACGAACGGCTTGTGGCTCGTCGGTGGCAGCCTGGCGAGCCTAATTGCGGTCGTCTCAGTGATCCAACTGCACGCGAGCCTGCCTTGGATCGTCCTAGCGATGACCATCGGACCAGTTGTCGCAACAGCGCTAAATGGCGTGTTCCTATTCCGTGCGCGGAGGTGGTTGTCACCCAAACGTTCGAGCGTTACCCGCAGCGCGGCACGACGCATACTGAGCGCCGGCGCTCTGTTCTTCCTCTTGCAAATCGCCATCACGATCGCATACAACTCCGACAATTTCTTCGTCGCTCAGTTTTTCGGCGCACAGGCGGTAGCCGAGTATTCCGTCACGCTGCGGCTGTTTGCCATAGCTCCGCTCCTACTGGGCGTGGTGCTGCAGCCGTTATGGCCGGCATACGGAGAAGCGATCACGAGAGGCGACATCGCGTGGGCACGAAGGACACTTAGGCGCTCACTTCTTCTGGGACTTGTCGTCGTGGTTCCTCTGACACTCGTAATCTTGGTGCTTGCTGTGCCGATAATTCACTTTTGGGTTGGACCGGACCTCACGCCGTCGACGGCGCTCTTGCTCGGATGCGCCGTGTGGGCTCTCTTGTCTGTTCCGGGTGGGGCATTTGCCATGTTCCTCAACGGTGCGAACCGCCTACGGTTTCAAGTGCTCACAGCCCTCGCCATGATGAGCGCCGCGATTGCAGGCAAGCTCTTACTTCCGGATCTGCTTGGGAGTTCAGGCGTAATTTGGGCTGACGTACTCGCCCAATCGATCTTCGTGACGCTTCCCACGACAGCCTACGTTCTTTGGTCTCTTCCGCGGATGGAGTCACACAGACAGCCTGGCAACGTTCCTTGAAGGGGACGATTCATCTGGTCTACCCGCATGGTCATCGAATCTCGTGCCCTGACGCCATCGGACGCCACGTCGCCGAGGCACTCCGGGCGCAGGGCTACCGCGTGGCAACGTACGACTGGGACGACCTGCGGCTCATTCGTCCCGTGGCCGAAGACGTCCTAATTGGTCACCCTCATCCGTGGCCATGGACGGTCTTTCGCAGAAGCGCCCAGCAGGACGGCTGGAGGCGCGTTCTTCTCCTCTCGCCCTTCAACCATGACTTACGGCAGGTCGCATTCCTAGAGCCCGTAATCCGAAGTTGCGACCTCTTCTTGGCGATCTCGGGGAATTACTGGTTTTCCACGATTGCGCGTTCCAAGGTGGCGCACTGGGAGCCCAAAATCGTCCACCTGGATCTTGCCGTTGATGTCGCAGATTTCCCACCGGTGAAGCGCCGATTCAATCCCTCAGGCAGACGCCGCTTCTTGTACGTAGGACACTCCGGGTGGCCAAAGAACGTGAAGTACTTATCGGAGATTGCATCCCGTATGCCGGATGCGGAATTTGCCTGGATCGGCACGGGCCCGCCGATTCGGGGGCTCCGGCCACTCGGCTTTCAAGACTTTCGCACGGAGGGTGCGCAAAAACTGGTCGGCGGCTACGACTTTCTGATTACGGTCGGAATCGCTGACGCAAACCCCGCCACGATTTTGGAAGCGATGGCCTGGGGCCTGATTCCGATTTGCACACCGGAAAGCGGTTACAGCGGATACGAAGGAATTATCAACATCCCGCTTAATGACGCTGACGCGGTCGTTGGCATCCTCAGACGATATCTCTCGCTGCCGGATGCGGACCTGTGTCGCCTGCAGGCCGCAAATTGGGACGTTATCGGCGCCCACTTCAATTGGGATCGCTTCGTTCAGCAGGTCATCGACGCGATCGAATCGTCGGCGACTCCGCACGTCGCTGCGCTGGCTCCGAACCGGAGATGGCAAATGGCCTTCGCGGAAGTGACGTCTCCGCGCTCATGGTTATCACCGTCAAGCCTCCGGCAGGCTCTGCGGGTCATCGCGACTAAGCGCGGTAGCGATGCGTAACTCGGAGCGGTGCCAAATGACGACTGAAGCAGCAGTCCAGGTCTTGCGGTCGGATCCCGCCTGGACCGACCTGGTGCGCGATTCGTACCTTGGAGCCGACGTCCTGGAGGCGGCTCAGCGCTTTGTAGAGTCTGGTGAATTTGACGAAGTTCGGCGTCTCCTCGGTGAACGTCTGGAGGGCGCGCGTGTGCTCGACCTGGGCGCAGGCAGGGGAATAGCTTCGTACGCCTTTGCCAGCAGCGGGGCGCGTTGCGTCGTAGCAGTTGAGCCCGACCCGAGCCTTCACATTGGCCGGGGAGCAATCTCGCAACTTCGCAGCAGGGTCGACATTAAGGTTGTGGGCGCAGTCGGGGAGCAGCTTCCACTAGCTAACGAATCGTTCGACATCGTCTACGTTAGGCAGACCCTCCACCACGCCGAGGACCTCACTCGATTCTTGCGGGAGTGTGTTCGCGTGCTGAGGCCAGGTGGAAGCCTGCTGGCCTGTCGGGAACACGTCGTAGATGACGACAAACAATTGCAGGAATTCCTTTCGGCCCATCCTGTACACCGCCTCGCTGGCGGCGAGAACGCCTATTCGCTTGATGTGTACATCACGGCACTAACTAATTCTGGGCTGAGGGTGGACGCTGTAATTTCGCCCTGGGAAAGCGTCATCAATGCTTTTCCAACGATACGAAACCAATCTGAGGTCAAGGACCTCCCCGGCAGACTGCTTGTTGAAAGACTCGGAGTGCTTGGTCGCGGCCTCGGACTGATCCCCGGGATCAGGCCCTTCATAAGATCGCGACTTTGGCGCAGCACGCCCGGTCGGATGTACTCCTTCCTGGCGATCAAATAGCGAACTGCTTGGTGGCCTGACCCGGGCGTGACTATTTCACAGCACGCGGCCGATGCGCCCATCGCGCTAGCGGGGTTTTCAGACCCGCCCCTCGGCCCGCAGCAGCCCCAAGATCTCTCGCGTCGAGTGCGAACGGTTGAGCGTGTAGAAGTGCAACCCGGGCGCGCCGCCCGCGAGCAGGGCGCGGCATTGATCGCGTGCCCACTCGATCCCGATTGCGGTCACGGCATCCTCGTCGTCGCGTACACCGGCGAGCAGATCGCGTAGTGACGACGGGATTGCCGCCCCGCACATCTTGGTGAATCGTTCGATTTGCGACACGTTCGTGATTGGCATGATCCCTGGCACGATCGGCGTCGTGATTCCCGCGACGCGAGCCCGCTCGACGAACGCGAAGTACGTCTGGGCTTCGAAGAAGAGCTGGGTGATGAGCACCTCGGCGCCATTCTCGACCTTCGTCTTTAGATGTCGGAGATCGGACTCGGCGTCCCGAGCCTCTTGATGGGTCTCTGGATAGGCCGCGCTGACAATGCAGACGTCCCAGCGTCCGTTGATGAACTCCACGAGCTCGGAGCCGTGCGTGAACCCGCCCGCGGTCGGAGTGAACGCCGATTGACCTCGAGGGGGGTCGCCGCGCAGCGCGAGGATGTTCTCGATCCCTGACGAAGTGAGGTCATCCAGGATGTCCGCGAGCTCCTCCTTTGTGTGGCCGGCGCAGGTGAGGTGGGCCATCGCCTCGATGCCGATGTCCCGCTTGATGCGGACGACGATGTCGCGGGTCAGCTTGCGCGTCGAGCCGGCGGCGCCGTAGGTGACCGAGACGTACGTCGGCTTGAGTGGGGCGAGCTGCTGGACGGTCTCGAACAGGCGCGCTTCGGCCTCGGGCGCGCGGGGCGGGAAGAACTCAAAGGAGATGGTCGGCGGCTTGCCAGGTCCAAAGGCGTCGGCGATGCGCATATGCGCAGTATCGGGGGGGCGCACGAACGTCCCGCTGAGGGCGCGGCGTTCGCGACGCGAAGGTGACTCTGGATCAGCGCCGAGCTTAGCCTTGGGCGTCCTTCACGAGGGCGTCCATGTCGGCCACGGCCTTGTCGACGATCGCCCTGATCTTCGCGTCGCCGGCTGCCCTTTCCGCCGTCGGTCTGTCCGCTTCTACGGTCTGGCCGCTCGCGGCCTCGACGACGTTCGGTCGGCGTTCGCTCCTAACCTCCGGCTCCGATGCGTGCGGTCGTAATCAACGAGGGTGCGCGAGCGGGCGCCGTCCTCGCGCTATGCGCTGCTCTTCTCGCCTACATCGGCCTCGCCCCGGGCTTTGCGTGGGTTCCCGAAGTGCCGCTCGTCCTCGGCACGGTGTTGGTACCCCTGATCGCGTTCGCCATCGCGGGCGCGCGCGCCGCTCGAGTATCCCGAACATGGGTTGCAGGGGCCTACGCCGGCGCCATATGCGGCGCGATCGGCGGTGTCGCGGGCGGCCTCGCCTACGTCTACTTCGGTAAATCGCTGCTCAACATCCCGGTCGGCCTGCTGGTCGGGATCGTCGCCGGCGCGGGTGTCGGTTCGGCCAGCGCCTCATTCGTCTTGCGGCGGGTGCAGTGACGCAGCGACCGTAGGGGGACATGCAAGACCCGCCCGGATCGCTCCGGACGGGCCTTGCGCGCGATGGGGGGACGGGAAGTTGGGAGTGGCTACTTAGTCGTCGTGCCCTGAGCGATGGTCGTCGCTCTTACCGTCGTGGTTCTTCTGCTCGGGCGAGTTGGTCGTCTTGGTCGTCGTCTTGTTGGTCGTATTTGTTGTCGTGGTCGCCGGCGAGTTCTTCGCCGTGTCGAACGCGGTCTGCATCGCCGCGAGGGCCTGGTCCGCGATCAGCTTCAGGTCAGTGACCGTGAAGGTGACCGTCGGCTTCTTCGTGTCCGTCTTGTCGGAGTTGTCGTTCTCGTCCTTCTCGGTGTCGGTGGTGGTCGAGGTCGTCGAGGCGCCGGTCTGGCTGTCCTCGTCGGCCTCGGTCTCGTCGTTGGCCTCATCCTGCGTTGTGCAGGTCGCCGACGCGTGGATCGCCTTCACAGCCGATTGACGGATCGCCTTGAGCAGCTCATCCGCCGTCTGGAGCGTCGCCGCGGCGCGCGTGCCGCGGAGCTTCATGAGGTCGGTGTGGAAGCCGGAGAACGCGGTGTCGACCCGCTGGACCTGGAGCTCGTTGACCTTCTCCTGGTCGGTGCAGGCGGTCGTGGGCGCGGTGACGGCCGCGGGCTTCGAAAGAGAATCCGGGG
>JALYZH010000128.1 GCA_030948945.1 Gemmatimonadota bacterium
GCATCGTAGGTGCGTTCATTGGCGGATTCCTCGGGAACATGATTACGGGCGCCGGCCTCAACGGCTTCACGCTGTGGAGCATCGTCCTGGCTGTACTCGGCGCGCTGATTCTGCTCTGGATTTATCGAATGGCTACGAGAGGTCGAGCCGCACCGCGCGTTCCGTAGAGCACCACCCGCTTCACGCAGGGAAAGGGTTTGCCGCTCTGGCTGTACTGGATTCTTCTCGGACTCGTCGCCGGGACACTGGCGAAGTTTCTGGTGCCAGGGCGGGACCCCTCGGGTTGTATAATCACCATTCTCCTCGGCATCGTCGGCGCTTTCATTGGCGGCTGGCTTGGTACGCGTTTCTTCGGCTGGGGACAGATCCCCGCCGGAGAGTTTGATTTCCGATCCATTGGAATCGCCACGGTCGGTGCGATCGTGCTCCTCCTCCTTGGCCGCCTCGTCAGGCGATTATAGGTAGAGTTGTGTCGCGGGAAATTCGGCGTATCTTCGGTGCCGAGTTTAGATTTCAGATGTGAAGGAGAGCATCGTCGTCCGCGGCGCCAGGCAGCACAATCTCAAGGGGTTCGACCTCGAGATACCGAGACGCACAGTCACGGTCGTTACCGGACCGTCTGGCTCGGGAAAATCCTCGCTCGCGTTCGATACCATTTACGCCGAGGGCCAGCGCAGATACGTCGAGTCGCTGTCGTCGTACGCCCGACAATTCCTCGAGCGCATGAAAAAGCCCGACGTCGACTCGGTCGAGGGGCTCTCCCCGGCGGTCGCGATAGAACAGAAGAACCCGACCAAGACATCGCGTTCTACCGTCGGCACGGCGACAGAGATCTACGACTACCTCCGTCTTCTCTGGGCACGCGTCGGACACACCTTCTGTCCCAATTGCGGACGCGAGATCAAACCCGACACGGTGCAGTCCGTCACCGACAAGGTTCTCGCCCTCCCGTCAGGAACGCGTTTTTACGTCACCTTCCCTCTCAGGCTCTCCAACAAGGTCACGCACGACGTCGTGATCGAGAACCTGTGCGCGCAGGGATTCCTGCGTGTGGCGGTCGACGGACTCGTGATGCATCTCGACGAGATCGCCGGTTCCAGGCGCGACATCACGCGCGCGAAGGAGCTTCTGGTAGTCGTCGACAGACTTACAGCCTCAGCGGAAAGCTCGGGCCGGTTGAGTGACGCCGTGGGAACCGCGTTCAGGGAGGGCGAGGGAGATTGCGTCATCCTCCTCAATGAGTCGGTCGTATCGCCCATCGACGGGATGACGGTCAACAAGCTTCGATTTACAGAGCGATTTGAGTGCCCCAACGACGGAACGGTAGCGCCGACGCCGACTCCACAGCTTTTCTCATTCAACAATCCACGCGGCGCCTGCAGCCAGTGCAATGGATTCGGCGCGATTCTGGAGTACGATGAAGCGCTGATCGTTCCCAACCCCGGGCGCTCATTGCGCGACGGCGCCATCGATCCGTGGACCAAACCTCGTTACGAGAACAAGCGGCGGGCTTTGGCCGAGTTCGCGAAGCGCGAACGAATTCCGATGGACAAGCCGTGGGACGACCTCAGCGGCGCGCATCGCCACCTGCTGCTCCACTCGAAGGCTCGTGGTTACAAGGGGATCTTTCCCTTCCTCCGCGATCTGGAGGAGAAACGCTACAAGCAGTACATCCGCGTCTTTCTGCGGCAATGCCAGACGGCGCAGGAGTGTCCGCGCTGTCATGGAACCAAGCTGCAGCCTGAGGCGATCAACGTCCGCGTCGGCGGACTCAACATCGCTCAGGTCGCGGAGCTTCCGGTCGATGAGCTCGCGATCTGGCTGAACGATCTTCAGCTGAGCGAATTCGAGCGTAGCATCGCGGCGATGATCCTCAAGGAGGCTCGCGACCGCGTGACGTTCCTCCGCGATGTCGGGCTCGGCTATCTGTCGATGAATCGCGCGACGCGCACACTCTCTGGAGGGGAGGCGCAGCGCATCGGCCTCGCGAACTCGCTCGGGTCACAGCTCGTCGACACACTGTACGTACTGGACGAGCCATCGATCGGACTCCACTCGCGCGACATGGACAGGTTGCTCAAGCTGCTGCAGCGACTCCGCGATGCCGGCAACAGTGTGCTGGTCGTCGAGCACGATCTCGCCGCGATCGAGATGGCTGATTACATGGTCGAATTGGGACCGGGGAGCGGCGAAGCCGGCGGAGAGATCGTCTTCGCGGGACCGATGTCGCGGATCGCCGAGAGTCCGCTCACGGGTCAGTACGTGACTGGAGCACGGACGATTCCGCTGCCCGCCGCGAGACGTCGACTCGGTCCGCGCTGGATTACGCTGACCGGTGCGCGCGAGCACAACCTGCAGGATGTGGATGTACGGATTCCCCTCGGTGCGTTGACGGTTGTCACCGGCGTTTCCGGATCGGGCAAGAGCACGCTGGTGCACGATGTTCTCTACCGTGCGCTGGAGACGCATCTGGTCGGAGAGCACTCGGCCAAGCTTCATCTTGGCGAGAAGGTTGGCGAGTACGAGACGATCACTGGATTCGACGCGCTCGAGGACGTCGTGATGATCGATCAGAGTCCGATCGGAAAGTCGCCGCGATCCAATCCAGTCACTTACGTCAAAGCGTTCGACGAGATCCGGAGCATCTTCGCCGATACCCCACTTGCCCGGCAGCGAAAGTACACTCCGGGGACTTTCAGCTTCAACGTCGAGGGTGGGCGGTGCGAGGTGTGCGAGGGCGCGGGAGCACTCGAAGTCGAGATGGTGTTCATGGCGGACGTGTACGTGCCCTGCGAGGACTGCGGAGGCAAGCGATACAAGCCCGAAGTTCTCGACGTGACCGTGCGCGGGAAGAACATCCACGAGGTGCTGAATCTCACGGTGGATCAGGCGATCCGGTTTTTTCCGCGCGAGGAGAAACTCGGCCAGGCGCTGTGGCAGCTACAGCAGGTGGGACTCGGCTATGTTCGTTTGGGACAGCCGGCGACAACGCTATCCGGTGGAGAGGCACAGCGCATCAAGATCGCGCGCGAGCTGGCGCTAGCCGGCAAGAAATCCGGGAAGAAGATGTACGTGATGGACGAGCCGACGACCGGACTTCACCTCGAGGACATTCGAAAGCTGGCGAGGGTTTTCGATCGGCTGCTCGAACAGGGACACTCTCTTGTGCTCATCGAGCACAATCTCGACGTGATCAAGCTCGCCGATTGGGTGATCGATCTCGGTCCTGAAGGGGGAATCGGTGGCGGAAGAGTGGTGGCGATGGGCCGGCCGGAGGATGTCGCGCTTGTGGAGGGATCCCACACGGGCCGTTGGCTGGCTCCGTTGCTCGAGCGGCGTGCACCGCCGAGAGAAGCGTCGCGTTTCGCACTGGCGGAAGTCGAGGAGATGTCGAGCCAGCTCGCGCTCTAGATCCAGCGAAACAGGCGGGTTAGCGCGTTTCCTGGGCGATTCGCGCGAGCTTCACCGAGAGATTCCGCGGCGTAATCCTGTTGGCCTGCGCAAGGATCTTGTTCTTGATTCCTGGAATTGCGACACGCTTCCCGTGCATCATCGCATCGTACCCGAAAGTCGCGACCTCGGCTGCATCGGCA
>JALYZH010000130.1 GCA_030948945.1 Gemmatimonadota bacterium
AGTTCGCTCTGCTCGAGTTTTTTGTCCTGCACCGGGGCCAGGTCGTTGATCGCGCGGCGATCACCGCCCACGTCTGGGATGAGAACCACGACCCTTTCACCAATGTGCTCGAGGTGCTCGTGAGGCGCCTGCGACGAAAGATCGACGATGATTATCCCACCAAGCTTGTCCAAACAGTGAGAGGGGCCGGATACCGCTTTGGTGACTGAGGCAAGCTCCTCACGTTCAGGCATCCAGCGGCTGGTTCGCCTGCGGATGCGCCTGACGATCTGGTACGTAGCAACGTTCGGCCTCATCATCCTGCTCCTCGGTGCAGCTCTCTTCGCGGTCATACGGTATCAGCTCTCGACGCAGCTCGACAACTCGCTGCACAGCGCGGCGGAGGAGCTGGTCCGAGCCGCCAGAATCAGGGAAGTCGAGGCGGCGAGTGCGCGAGGTCGCGTCATTGATGCCGTCGACGAGCTGAACATACCGGACCGGGCTCTGTATCTCCTCGATCCGAACGGGAAGCTGGTGAAGCCCGACACCGCCGACGACTGGATCCGGCTCGCCGCCCGCCAGGCTGGCAAGGTCGGTCAGACAACCGTCCAGCGCGACACCGAGAAGGACCCTACGCTCAGGCTGTATGCAATGCGTTTCAAGCTCGCCTCGGGGCGCCAACTCGTCGCTGTCGCGGTCGCCGACCAGGTGGAACTTGAGGATCGCTATGCGGATCTGATCGCCGCGTTTGCCGCCGTGGCGTTTGCCGCGCTTGTGCTGGTGGCGGCCGGGGGATTCCTGCTCGTGCGCAAGTCAACCGCGCCCATCGAGCGCTCAATGATATTCATGCGCCGCTTCATGGCCGATGCCGCACATGAATTGAGGACGCCGATCACGGTGCTGCGAACTCGGGCCGAAGTGGCGCTGCAGCAGCCGAGGGAAGCGTCGAACTATGTATCGGCATTGCGCGGTATCGAAGCCGAGGCGCGTCGGCTCGGCGGCATCGTGGACAGCCTGCTCGTTCTCGCGCGCGCGGATTCGGGCGAGCGACAGATCGAGCGCGTGCGCTTCTTTCTCGACGATGTGGCGATCGATGCGGCCGGCGCGGCACGAGTGGTCGCGCGACAAAAGGGCGTTGAGGTAAGCGTCGAAGAATTTGAGGAGGCTGCAATCGTCGGCGATCCGTCGCTTGTCCGGCAGCTGATCATGATCCTCCTCGATAACGCGGTGAAATTCACAGACAGCGGCGGTGAGGTTCGCGTACGCGTATCAATGCACCAGGGGGCACCGACGTTCGTTCTCGAGGATACCGGCATCGGGATAAAGCCGGAGGAGCTGTCGCGGGTATTCCAGAGATTTTTTCGCGGTGAGACCGCGCGCAGCAGAACTGATGGAGCAGGGCTCGGTCTCTCAATAGCGCGATGGATTGCGCAAGAGCATGGAGCGGAGATCTCGTTGACGTCGGAGCCCAGCCGCGGAACGAGGGTTGTGGTAACTTTTCCACGTGCCATTGCCGGGGTGTCATCGTAGCGACAGGTGACTCGTCTAGAGTTCGTTGACAAGCCGCCAGACTTCATCACGCGAGGCAAGTGCCAGCTCCGAAATTACGCCGATTCGCACGCTATCGATGGCCGCTGATCATCACGATGGTTGTAGCAGTGACGGCGGCCTTTTCATTGTCGCCTCTGGTTGATGTGGTGCAGCGCGGCTCTCCCTTCGCTGCGAGCCTCAGGACCTCCCTCCCCTACGATATTCTTGCACCGGTGTCGAACATTCTCGACACGCTCACGCTGCTCACTCCCGCGCAGTACTGGGGCACTTTCGCCCTTTGCGCCCTGCTCTTTTTTGCGCCGGGGATAGTGCGCGATTTGCGGAGACGATCGTTCAGCGTTCGGCACACGATCGCCTCGAGCTTGCGCTTCGTCGGTGGAACCGTAGCGGTTGTCGGAATCGTTTTAGTGGCGAGACGGCCGATGGCGGCGCTCACCCTCAACGACCCTGAGCTGATGGCAGTGGATTTTCACAGCCATACGTCGGCTTCGCACGACGGACGCGCAGGATTCGACTCGGAGAGAAATCGCGAATGGCACCAAAGCGCCGGATTCAACGCCGCGTACATCACGGATCATCGGACGCTTGATGGAGCGCTCGACGCGATGGAGCGCAACCCAGCCACCGCCGGTGCGGGTATGGCCCTTCTCGCGGGAGTCGAGCTGCGGGACGGCGATCAGCATCCGATACTCCTGGGCGTCGATCCGAAGCGAACGAGGATCACTTCGCCGGACCTGAAGGATTCACCAGTAAGGGCCGACGGCCGGTCAGTGCCACCAATTTTACTTTTCACCATACCAGGCAACATTGCGAGCGTGCCGCCCAATGAGCTTGGAGGTCCCGTTCGGCTGGCTGGAATCGAAATCTCGGACGGCTGCCCGCGCGGGATGGCGCAGACCACCCGCGACAAGGACAAGATCATAGCGCTCGCCGACAGGCTGCACCTCGCGACAATTGCCGGATCGGACAATCATGGATGGGGACGAACAGCGCCCGCCTGGAGCGTGCTTCGAATACCCGGATGGCGCGACATGACTCCAGCTGGCCTGGACATCGCGATTCGTCGGACGATCCTGGCCCGCGTTTCTGGCACCACCGAAGTAATTGCGCGTCGAACGGCCGGACCGCCATCTGGAAGGGTGGAAGCCGCGCTCGGTGGTTTCGCGGCAGCCTCCATGATGTTTCGGACCATGAACTTGCGCGAGCGGATTTCCTGGATCATGTGGAGCTGGGCTGGCGCGCTTATTTCGTTGATACGCGCCCGGCGAAATCGTAGACAGCTCAGGATCCTGGTGAGAGAGAACATGAAAAAGAGAGTTCCCCATCCACTCATCGACGTCGCGGCGGCGATGCAGACTGCTTCGTGATCGGCGTTCAGGGTAACGCGCCGCCCACCCATTCGATGCGGGACTGGTTCAGACGACTCCTCACTTACTGGACGCTGATCGCCATAGTCTCGACTATCGCGCTCTTGATTTTGGGCGATGTCGGCGAGGACGTAGCCGAAAAACAGACTGGCGCCGTCGACAACGCGGTGCGGGCGTGGATCCTGGCCCACCAGAATCCGGCCATCTACAAGATCGCGTATACGGCGACCTGGCTCGGCTCACCGACCGTGATGGTCATCGTCGCGCTAGTTGCCGGCGCCTGGTTTTACCGCCGGCGCGGTCGTAGCCGGGCGGGGGTTATCGTTGCCGCGCCCGCCGTGGGCGGCCTTCTGTCAGGCGTCATCAAGCTCCTCTATGGTCGCGCGCGCCCAGCCGGAGCTGCGGTATTCAACGAGCGAACCTTCTCATTTCCCAGTGGCCACGCAGCGACGTCGGCGGCTGTAATGGTAACGCTCTGCTATGTTCTCGCGCGGGAGCGAATGATATCCTGGCCCCTCGCCATCGTGATTGGAGGCTCCGTACCTCTCATCGTTGGGCTCACCCGACTCTATCTCGATGTGCACTGGACGACGGACGTGGTCGGAGGTTGGGCCGTCGGACTACTCGTCGCGGCGGTGAGCGCAGCGGTTTACGAACGACTGCGGTCCAGTGCGCCCCCCGCGCCGGACGCGTAGTGGCCGCGTCGCATCGTTAATCACGGCGCAACACAAATAAGAAAGGACGTCGCGATGGAGCGCGACGTCCTCAGCATTCGCGAGCAAGAGCGGGCGACCGGACTCGAACCGGCGACGTCCAGCTTGGGAAGCTGGCATTCTACCAACTGAATTACGCCCGCGATGTAACTACGAAACGGAATTCGCAGAGCGGTTCCGCCTCACTAACGTAGCGATTGGAAGGAATCGGAAAAAGGGGCGCTGCGAGCTTCGACGGCGCCGACCAGATCCAAATTCACGCGCGATTCAACGCGCCCTCGTCAAGTTGGGCAGAAATTCGCAGCCGCGACCCGACCGTTTGGCGAGACAGGCTCGTCCGGTGGCGATTGCCTCATCCACGCTGCGAAATCCTATGCGATCACTCGGCAGCTCGACGTGCGGCCAATCCCAGCTGCGGTCGGGCGGGCCAAGAGTCCGGAAATCGCGTCCGCGAAAATGCGTCACCCAGCGGCGAAACGCGATCCAGCTCCGACGCGTTGAAGAGTTGTTGAGATTTCCGTCTCCAACACGGACGTCGATGGCGCGACCGTATGAATGGAGTGAGGTCAGCGTGTGAGTCCGTCCGCTTCCTTCCGCCATCAGAATCGCCTCCTGCTGGGGCGAGCGATACGTGTTCACAACGCGCAAGTGGAATCCGGCGCGGCGAGCAGCGTCAAGCATTTGGCTTACTTCGGCCTGTACGTCGGGATCCATCGAGCTCACGGAGCTGCTCGAGACGAGGGACGAGGGGGTGAACGAGCTGCGACGCAGGGTTCGCACGCGTCGCTCGAGTTGATCCCACGATTCTCCGGGCTTCCGGATCGAGAGGAATCCGATCCGATAAGAATTCACGTAACAAGTCGAGCACGGCTTCGGCTGCGGGTCGTACTTGAGCAATCCGTCGGGAGTCGAGTCCGAGATGTAAAGGTGTGAAGCCGAGACAATTCCATACGCATCCCTCAACACTCGACGTGCGTCTTCGCTGAGCGGGCGAGTCAGGTAGTGCGGGATGCCGTGTGCATCGGTTCCCGAATAGCTGCCGACGTCAGCCGGCCAACGCCTCGCGAGTTGGGATGAATCCCGCGGCGCCGCGCTCGTGGCGACTCCCGAGTTTTTCGCTGGGTGTGCCGTGGCTTCTCTGCCGCAACCGCTGCAGAGGGCGATGAGAAGCGCAGGAATGAGTGCGGACGGGCTCAGGCGCATCGAGACTGGATAAGGAAATCGACCCACTCGTGACAGTGCAATTTCGAGGCAGCGGTTCCTGTCGCCCCAATGACAAAAAACGGCGCTGCTCGCGCCGTTTTTTATCGATTTAGTCAGAGCCACAGGTGAGAATTGAACTCACGACCGCCCGATTACGAATCGGGTGCTCTACCCCTGAGCTACTGTGGCAGCGTGCGTCTCAACTTAATACGCTGTAGGCACTTACGCTGAGGGTGCTTTTCCATGCTTCGGTAGGAGTGTGAGTTTCAGTGTGAGTTTCTCCTAGACTGCTCTCTCTCTGAGCTTCAACGTCGAGCTGGTAACGACAAGGACTGAAGCATCGTCCGCCTGCTGGTATCCTAACAGGGAATTGACATCTTTCCAGCCTCCTGCTCTTGCCACGTCCTTAAGCGGTAGATGCTTTCGTTCAGTGGCCCACTTCCGCCTGTATGCGTGCCACAGGCTACCATCCAACTTTGCAAGCTTGGCTCTCTTCTCCGCAGTACGGAGACCCTTCTCAAACGTGTGTCTATCCATAATGCCGTCAGACGCAGCGAAGACATGCCCCGCTATCGCGCCTATCTCGCGCTGGAAGCCTCTCACAGCATCGAAGAAGTCAGCAGGCATCGGCACTGTCCAGTCATACCCTTTCTTGTCGGCCTCTGCTCTCCACGACACCACGCATCGCGCATAGTCGAAATCTTCCCAGCGGAGTTGTCGAATCGAGCCTACTCTTTTGCCAGTTCGC
>JALYZH010000158.1 GCA_030948945.1 Gemmatimonadota bacterium
TTCGTCAGTATTTGGAGACAACATGAAGCACCTGTGGCGGGCGCTGTTGTTGGTGCTCGTGCTCGGCGCGTTCATGCCAAGTCGTTCGACGGCTCAGGGAACTTCCCAACCCGGCGGAGGACAAGGCGCCGGGTTGCAGCTCGGACAGAATTTTCCGAACCCGGTCAATCTGGACACAAGGATTCCGTTCGTCATCGGCGACTCGCAGGGATGCACGGATTCCGGACGTCTGCACCGCGTAAGTCTGCGGATTTACAACCTGTTGGCGCAGCTGGTGGCTGTGCCGCTTCTGCAGGGTGGTGGGAATGATGCCGGCGGCGAGCCGCTTGATGGATTGCAGCTGACTTGTAGCCAGTACGTGGCGTACTGGGACGGCAAGCACGCCCAATCCCGCGAAGACGTACCATCGGGGATCTACCTCTACAGGCTTGAAGTAGATGGTAAGGTTCTCGTCAAGAAACTGATCGTTCGGAAGTAGTCGTGGGACGCAGCCCATCGGCCCCGCCCACATGATCAATCCCGACCGCTTAACCGTAAAGGCAACAGAAGCGCTCAACGAAGCGGTTGACCTCGCGCGGCGCGCCGGCAATCCGCTCGTCTACGACCTTCACCTTCTCATGGCTCTGCTCGGCCAGGATGAGGGAATCGTCGTCCCCATCCTCCAGAAACTTGGAGTCAGTGTCGCGCAGCTGCGGGAAGCGGTCGGGCGCGAGATGGCGCGCTACCCGAAACAGTCGAACGCTCAGCCCACGCTCTCCCGCGAGTTGAATCAGGTATTCGACAAGGCGGAGGCAGACGCGCGGAAGCTCGGCGACGCGTTTGTTTCTACCGAGCACTTCCTGCTCGCGCTGTCCGATGTGAAAGGGACCGAGAGCCGGAACCTGCTGAACGGCGTCGGGGCCACCAACGACGCCTTGCTCGAGGCGCTTGAATCGGTCCGCGGGTCGCATCGCGTGACAGACCAGAGTCCTGAAAACCAGTACCAGGCTCTGCAACGCTACACGCGCGATCTCACCGAGGATGCGCGCAAGGGCAAACTCGATCCGGTGATCGGTCGCGACGAGGAGATTCGCCGGGTTATTCAGATTCTCTCTCGCCGCACGAAGAATAACCCTGTCCTGATCGGCGAGCCTGGCGTCGGCAAGACCGCAATTGCGGAGGGGTTGGCGCAGCGCATCGCCAATGGTGACGTGCCGGAAGGTCTCCGAAACAAACGCCTCGTCGCGCTCGATCTTGGCGCGTTGATCGCGGGCGCAAAGTTTCGCGGTGAATTCGAAGAGCGCCTCAAAGCGGTTCTCAAGGAAGTGACCGAGGGCGAAGGCCAGTTCGTAATGTTCATCGACGAGATGCACACGCTAGTAGGTGCGGGTAAGGCGGAGGGCTCGATGGACGCCGGCAACATGCTCAAGCCGATGCTCGCGCGCGGAGAGCTTCGCGTCGTCGGCGCGACGACTCTCGACGAGTATCGAAAGAACATCGAAAAAGATGCTGGCCTCGAGCGGCGGTTCCAGCCCGTGTACGTCGGGGAACCGAGTGTCGAGAGCACGATCGCGATTCTACGCGGCCTCAAGGAGAGATACGAAACACATCACGGCGTTCGCATCACCGACGGCGCAATCGTCGCCGCTGCCACACTGTCAAACCGCTATATCGGTGATCGCTTTCTGCCAGACAAGGCGATCGATCTCATCGATGAGGCCGCATCACGACTCCGTATCGAGATCGACTCGGTACCGCAGGCGATTGACGAGGTAGAGCGGCGGGTAACTCAGCTCGAGATCGAGCGGCAGGCCCTCCAGAAAGAAAAAGACAAGGCGTCGCGCGAGAGGCTGAAGAACCTCGAGCGCGAGCTGGCCGAGCTGAAAGAAAAAGCCTCCGCGATGAGAGCCCAGTGGCAACAGGAGAAAGAAGTCCTCGGCAGCGTCGCCAAGATCAAGCAGCAAATCGAGCAGGCACGCACTGAAGCCGAGCTGGCGACAAGGCGCGGGGATCTGCAAAAGGCCGCTGAGATTTCTTACGGCCAGATACCTCAACTCGAGAAACAACTTCGAGATGCCGAGCAGAAGCTCGCGAGTAGACAGGAGGGTGGCGCACGCTTCCTCAAAGAGGAAGTCACTGCCGAAGACGTGGCCGAAATCGTCGCACGTTGGACGGGTATCCCCGTCTCGCGCATGATGGAAGCCGAACGGGAGAGACTGACTCGTCTCGAGCAGGTCCTCGCCAGCCGCGTCATCGGACAGGAAGAAGCCGTCCGCGCGGTGGCAAACGCCGTGCGCCGCTCGCGTGCCGGACTTCAGGATCCGAATCGACCGATTGGGTCATTCATTTTCCTCGGCCCCACCGGTGTCGGCAAGACGGAGACTGCACGTGCGCTGGCTGAGTTCCTGTTCGACAACGAGCAGGCGATGGTACGGATTGACATGTCGGAGTACATGGAGAAGCACGCGGTGGCTCGGCTCATCGGTGCGCCTCCTGGCTACGTGGGTTTCGAAGAAGGTGGCCAGCTTACCGAAGCCGTTCGACGTCGGCCGTACTCGGTCGTCCTGTTCGATGAGATTGAAAAGGCGCATCCGGATGTGTTCAACATCCTTCTTCAAATACTCGACGACGGACGGCTGACGGATTCTCAGGGGCGCACTGTCGATTTCCGGAACACCGTCATCATCATGACATCGAACATCGGCAGCACTTACATCCTCGAGCACACGGGGGACGATAGGGCGGTGATCGAGGCACAGGTGACGAACGCGCTCAGGCAGCACTTCCGCCCCGAGTTCCTCAACCGCGTCGACGACATAATCATCTTCCGCCCACTCGGAAAGGCTGAGATCGAGCACATCATCGACCTCCAGCTCAAAAAGCTGGAAAAGCTGCTCTCGGACAGGAAGCTGACGCTGGGGCTCACGGCCGACGCTCGGGAAGTTCTCGCGACAGAAGGGTACGATCCCGCGTTTGGCGCTCGCCCCCTGAAGAGGGCAATTCAGCGGCTGTTGCAGAATCCGCTCGCGCTTGCCGTGCTCGAGGGCAAGTTCACCGAGGGGGATCACATCATCGTCGACCGCGACCCGAAGGGCGAGCTGACCTTCAGAAAGGCAAAAGCGAAAGAGCCAGCACTTGCCGGCAGATAGCAAGACCACAAGCGGGGAGCTCGGCGTTTCAGCGCCAACTATGGCGCTCGATGAGCAATACGTGCGCAACGCGCTGGATCTCGCAGGAGAGGCGGTGAAGCGAAACGAGGTTCCCATCGGTGCGCTGGTGGTGCGCAACGGATCGATTCTGGCCGCCGCCACCAATCGTACTATCCGTGATCAGGATCCCACCGCTCACGCGGAGATGTTGGCAATCCGGGAGGCGTCCTCGAAGCTCGATAGCTGGCGGCTCGACGACTGTACTCTGTACGTTACGCTGGAGCCCTGCGCTATGTGCGCGGGAGCGATCGTGCTATCGCGGATGAAGCGTGTCGTCTTCGGCGCATGGGATGAAAGGGCGGGGATGGGTGGTTCGGTGGAAGATTTATTGCGCCACCCTCGACTCAACCATCGGCCCGAGGTCCGCGCCGGAGTGCTGGCGGACAAGTGTGCCCGCCTTCTCGAGGATTTTTTTCGAGCGCAACGCTCCCCGATCGGAAATTGATCCCGATTTACTGATCGGGCGCATGTCGCTATCTCCACTCGCAAACGCCTGGCGCCAAAGGGACGAACTTTGCAGTAGAGGCACTCAGCCTTTCACCGCGAGCACTCCATGAATCGCCTCGGTATCCTCGGCCTCCTTCTTCTGCTACCTGCGTGTCAGACGGATCAGACCGGCCCGCAACCGCCATCTGTCCACATTAGTCCGGCCGCCGCGACTGATCCTCAGGGTCCTCCGGCCCCATATCCATTTGGGCCGGACACGTACCGTTACAGCGGTCCTTACATTGGTGCGCCGATACCACCTCTGGTTTGTGCGCCCACGACATCAGCGGCGCAATACGACGGATACCTCGTCAGTCAGGTCGATCAAACTTCACTCGACGCCCGACTGGAGCTTCCCGCCGAAACCGACGTGCACAAACCTCCTTTTCCGCTGGTGACTCTGATCCACGGCTACGCCGGGAGCAAGACGGGCTCGGGCGACATCGCTACTATGCTGCTCGACGAGGGGTATGCGGTCCTTCGTTACTCGACCCGAGGCTTCGGGGACTCGTGGGGTCAGGTGAACCTCGCTGACCTAAACCTGGAAATCGGTGACCTTCGCAGCATGATCGGCCGGGTGATCGACGATCCCAATTGCAAGCTCAATCCGGGTAAGGTTGCAATCACTGGAGCGTCCTACGGCGGTGGACATTCGTGGCTCTCGCTCGTGAAGCCAACGTTCAAAAGCCCACTCGGAAAAGACGTGAGCATAGTTGCGGTCGCGCCGATCGCTCCATGGACCGACCTCTTTTATTCGCTCCTTCCCAATGGGCGGCCCAACGAATCAATAAAAGGTTTCGGAGGGGCGAAGCTTAGCTATGTCAACGGGCTCTACGTTTCTGGCTTCCGGAGAAATCCCGCGCGTCCGTACCCGAATTATCCCGACTACTTCATGCTGTGGCACGCATGGATCAACATAGCGGAGCCCTATGACTTCGACCCGCTGTGGCGCCAGATCAGGGATGGTGTAGCGGGGTACCGCTCCATTTATTGGCAACAGAGCTTCTGGGAAAACATCCGACCCAAGCCGATCCCGACCAAGCGGATCGGAATATTTCAGGTGCAGGGATTCACGGATGATCTATTCCCCCTGCCGGAAGCCAAGCGGATGCTTCTCGCGATTCAGAGCCAGGATGCCAGCTATCCGATCACCTCGTATTTCGGGGACATTGGCCACCCGCGTGCGAGCAACAAACCCGATGAAATCAAATATGTTCTGGAGCTGATCAGGCCGTGGCTCGCCTATTACCTCAAAGATGCTGGAAGCGAGCCGACGCCCAAGATCTACGCCGCCCGCACTAAGCCGCGCAGCGACCCTTCCTTTTCGTCGAGCGACGTTCTTGTTGTCGACAGATTCGATCACCTTTGGGATGCGACTGTCACGAGGGAGTGGAGCAGTGTCCCGAGGCCGCTCGTGAATCCGGTGA
>JALYZH010000159.1 GCA_030948945.1 Gemmatimonadota bacterium
GGCGGTTGTCGTGACGTCAGTCGCCATCCTCGTGTTCGACGCGCTCATCGCGCTTCTGCTCGCTCCTTATCTCCAGGCATGAAGACAAGAGACGAAGTACTTGTTGGTCTGCTCGTGACGGTGGCGATCGTGGTGACGGTGCTCGGGTCACTGTGGCTGGCGCGCGGCGGACTGTCGAAGGGCTATCCGCTCTATGCGAAGTTTCCCTGGGGTGCAGGCCTCAAGCAGGGACAGCCGGTTCTGCTGGTCGGTGTGAATGTCGGTTACGTGGACCAGGTCGACCTGCATCAGGATGGGATTCTGGTGACTACGCTGCGGATCCAGAATGACTACAAGGTGCCAATCACGAGCAAGGCCACGGTGATCCCGAACGGGATCTTCGGGGACCAGGCTGTGGCGCTCACTCCGTCGAAACCCGACCCACGCGCGTTCAAGCCCAGCGACACCATTCCAGTGGGACCGTCGACACCGGGGATCGCCGAGATCACGAGCAAGGCCGACTCGATCGCGAAGTCCGTGAATGCCATCACGTCGGCGCTGCAACAGCAGCTGGTAGCCGCGGGCGGGATCCGCGACATGCGGAACGCAATTGGCGCGACGAATCGCCTCGCAAGTGAGCTCGCCTCGATAGCGGAAGTGCAATCCGCCCAATTGAGCGCCACGATGACGTCGCTGCGGCGCGCAGTCGGAGCCATCGACGCGGTGAAGGTTGACTCGACCGTCAAGAATCTCCGTACCGCCAGTGCGAACATGGCCGAGCTGAGCGGTCAGCTAAAGGAAACTTCGGGCAAGCTCGACGCGATAATCGCCAAGGCAGACAGCGGGAATGGCAGCGTGGCAAAACTGCTGAACGATCCGGGCGCGTACAATGATGTGCGCATGCTGCTGCAGCGGATGGATTCGCTAGTGGCCGACATCAAGAAGAATCCGAAGCGTTACATCAACGTGAAGATCTTCTAGCCACGACCGGCTTCGGCCGGTGCACGCGTGGCGGCGGCTGGCGGAGCTGCCAGCGCACTCTGAGCACCGCCGCTACTACAACGATCAGCATACAGAGCTCGACGTATATCTTCTCGCCGTCGAGGAAGTCGATCGGCGCATCCTTGAGATTGGGATCGGCGAGTATTCCGTGCACGAAGAAGAGCCCGGCGGTTGCGTAAGCCGTGTAATGGAGCGCTTTCCACGTCTTTCGTCCCAGCTCGCGCCGAAAATATGAAGTGAGAACCACGAAGGAAAGCGTGTAGAGCGCGCCCACGACGTTGACTCACGGCTGCTTTGGCGCGTTGACGGGATAGAGAATATCCAGCAGAGTGAACTTCGCCGTCGACGAGAAGAGGATGATCGTGGGATGGGCTGCGGCGATCGATAGCGCGATGTAGGCGGTCCAGTTGTGGAGCTTGAAGGTGTTGATCCTCCGGTGCGGCCAGTTCCTGACCGGGTTGTACTTCACCGACATCACGAAGCCGATCAGGATGTTGGGGTGAGCAGCGTCATCGCTGCGAGGCCGAAATAGCTGGAAAGCTCGATCGCTGTCATGGACGCCAATGGTAGAGCAAATACGAAACCGGCGCGGAATGGAAAATTCCGCGCCGGTTTCGCGCTACGAGTGTCGCCTCCGGCCAGTTTAGAACTTGTACTTCAGCTGGAGCTGCAACGCGTAATTCGACGAGGCATTTGTGGTGCTGAACTGCTGGAGGGGCGTGTAGGTGAATACTGGTTGTGCACCGTTTGCGATCTTCACCGGTTGGCCGGGGACGCCAACGTAGGACCGGCGAGTCAACAATTGCGGGCTGTTCGAGCTGCCCAGATCCTGTGCACCCCAGTTCTTGTTCAACAAGTTGAAGAAATTGAAGATGTCGAGCTGGAGCATGAGGTCATGACCTCGAAGTGTCGGGAGCGACTGTCGCGCCGAGACGTTCACGACCTTGGTCCACGGAGTGCGGCAGGAATTGCGCTGCATGATCTTTCCGCGCTGGGAATCCAGGCAGGGGTGCGAGCTGATGAAGTCTTCTAGCGAATCAGCTTGCATGGCCGGCGTCAGGTTTCCATTCTGGGTGAAGCGGATCTCGTTGAGGTCGTGCGCATTGGTCGGCACGTAGAGCAAGTCGTTTCCGTTCGAGTTGTCGCCGTTCATGTCGCTCGCATAGACGTACTCGAACGGAACACCCGATTCGGCGAACCAGGTGAACGAGAGATCCGTTTTGGTCGGGAACGTGTACGTTCCCGCGCCGACGAAACGATGCGGCACGTCGAACTTGGACGGATAGAGGTCCTGTGCGTCCTGACGTCCAGCATACGAACGGCCGAAGGACCAGTTCGAGAAAGCGACGGAAGAAGTGAGATCCCACACGTCATACGATCGACCGTTGGTGTACGCGAGCGAGCCTTCGAAATTGTCGGCAAAGCGTTTCTGCAGCTGGGCTGTCCAGCTCCAGGCGTAATCGTGGGTCTTGGTGTTGGACAGGTCGATCACGTCGCCAAGGAACCGCGTGGTTCCCGGAATCGGCCTGCGAACGGGCGCGGGATTGCTCGTGGCTGTCGCGATGTCGCCGTACAACGCGCGTCCGTTGCGGTCGGTGCCGATAGGAGTACTAACCAGCCCTATGTTCTGATAGTAGAAGTTCGCCACGGAGCGCGTGTACAACGCTTCGAGGGTGCCGATCACGTTGCCGCCGAGACGCCGGTCGTATCCAAGCGATGTCCGCCACACTGAGGGGAACTTGAGATCCGGCGCAACCGTATTCACAGTGACTGCTGGACTACCAGTTGCGTTCTTGCAATTAGTCGGGATCGGCGCGCCCGCGTTTGGCATTGCCGGAGCGGCGGCGGGATTGCTGCAAGGAAGGTTGCCGAAACCGTTGACTCCCGAGTTGCCGAAAAGGTTGCTCAGCCAGACGAAGGCCGGACGCCCTACAAACACACCCGAGCCACCACGGAGCTGGTTGGCCAAGTCACCGGTGATGTCCCAATTAAAGCCGAACCGCGGCGACCATTGTTTGATATTTTGCGGGACGTCGGTCGTGTTGATCCCGAGAGCGTCCCGGATGTCGGGGTTCAGTCCGGGCTTGGACGTAAGTCCTGGCATGTCAAGACGAAGCCCGAAGGTCGTGCTGAGCCTCTGGGTCGGCTGCCACTCGTCCTCTGCGTAGAATCCAAGGGTGCGTGCCTTGAACCGGGCTGCTCCGTCGGACTGATCGAGCTTGAGTCCCAATGTGGCCGAGTTGGGAAGGTTGTTGATCAGAGAGTCCATCGTGCCGAATGTAAAATTACCGAATGAGTTCTGGCCGAAAAGGTTTCGGACCTTGAAGAACTCGTTCTTCGTTCCGACGGTGACGCGGTGACCCCCGATCGGCATGGTGAAGTTGTCGGTGATCTCGAAAATGTCCTGATCGAGCTCGTTCCCCTGCGAGGAGTTCTCTGTCCCGGCCGACATCGACCCGGTGCCACCGGCGGGATTGGTCGTGCGGGAGATTACGACAAACGGAGCAAATATAGGCGTGATGCGCTTGTCGCGAATCCTCGTGAGGCCGGTCAGAAACTCGTTGTTGCTGCCATTGTCGAAGCCGGAGAATAGCTGAGTAAGGTAGCTGTTCGTTATAGAGCTGAAGTTATAGCCGTTGTTCGAGAGTTGTAGCCGTCCGGATATGCTCCGGCTGAAGATGTCCTGCTGCGCGTTTACATAATTGTAGCGCGCGACCAGGCGGCTATTGGCGGGAAGATTTATGAGATCGAGCCGTCCAAACATGTTCGAGAGCGGATTCTGGTTCTTGACCTGCCCCCCAATGCCCGGATCAGCGAATCCGTATCTGGTTTGGAGGATGTTTCTAAGGCTGTCGACGCCCTCTGGAGTAACGGGAACCGGCGGAGTGAAGCTAGAAGGTTGCCCAATGTAAGGACCCGCGGCCGGAGTATTCTGCTGCTGCCACTCCGGAGCAATCGAAAAGAGAAGCCTGTCTTTAATGATGGGACCGCCGAGCCAGAAACCCTCCTGACTCCGCGTGAATGGGACGTTGCGAAGGTAAGGGACGTTGCGCTCCATCTTCTCGTTGCGGGTCGCGTACGTCGCCGAGCCGTGGAGCTGATTGGATCCGGTCTTCGTCACGGCGTTGATCAGAGCGCCGGTGAAATTCCCCTGACGAACGTCGAAGGGCGAAAGAAGTACCTGGTACTCCTTTACCGCCTCGAGCGAAATCTGCTTTGCGTCGGCTTGTCCACCAGGCTGCCCGGTAGAACCAAGGCCGAACAGGTCGTTGGCTACCGACCCGTCGATCTGGATGCCGTTGAACCGGTTGTTCTGACCGCCGCCAGAATTGCCCGGACCCTTCGTCGACACCTGCGGCGTCAGTGCGACGAAATCGACGAAGTTGCGATTGAGTGTCGGGAGTCGCGAAATCGCGGAATCCGTTACGGTCGTCGCGGCGCCTTTGTGGGCGCTGCCCATGATAGAGTTCGCCGTACCTGTGACCTGCACCCCGGCGAGCTGCGTCACCTGCGGATTGAGGGTGAGGTTGACGCGCGCGTTCTGACCGAGCGAAACGTAGACGTTGTTGGTGTCGCGGGGAGCGAATCCCAGCCGCCGCACGGTCACCGTATATGGCCCCCCCACCTCCAAGCCCTGGACGAAAAATCGTCCATCGCTCCGCGACAACGTTCCGGTTCTCGCACCGGTGGTTCGGTTCACCACCGAGATCTGCGCGGACTCGACCGATTGCGCCTGGTCGTTGGTGATCGTGCCGCTAATGGCGCCGGTCGTGACGCCCTGCGCGAACACCGCGGTCGCAGAGGCGCCAACGAGCGTCAACGCGACGGCGAAAGACAAGGACAAACGATTTTTGATCATGATTGTTGGGTTGATGGAGGAGAGCGATAAGCTACGCCTTGGAAGCTGATGCGGTCAAGAAAGAAAAATCACGATCAGGTCACGGCTTTGCTCTCGCCGCGGCCAGCCAGAAAAAAGATCGGAATTCCAAGAAGGATGACCCCGAGCACTCCCAAGGTTGGCCAACGACTGCCTGGATCAATGATGGCATTCCCGAGCAGTAAGACGGTCGCAACTATGAAGATTGCAGGAACCACCGGATAACCGGGCACTCTGAAAGGCGGCTTGTAGTCCGCCCGCCGGCGCAAGACGAAGACCGCTGCGACTGCGAGGGCGTAGAACGGCACGATGGCGGTGACGAAAGTGTCGGCGAGCTGCTCGAAGGTTCCAATCAGGACGAACAGCACTCCAAGTCCTGCTTCGAGTGCGATCGCAACACCGGGCGTCTGAAATTTCCTGTGGACCTTCGCTATCGGTTTGAAGAGAAGCCCATCTGCCGCCATCGCGAACAGGATCCGGGAGCCGGTCATCACCGACCCGTTGAGAGTGCCAAAAGTCGAGATCATCACGGCCGCCGACACGAACGCGACGCCCGCGGCGCCCATCAGTCTCTCCGCTACGTCGGCAGCGACAAGCTTCGAGTGCCGGATCTCCTCGACCGGCAGCACCGCGAGGTAGGCGACGTTGGCGAGAAGGTAGAGCGCGATGATGATGAGGGTCCCGAAGATGAGAACACGCGGAAGATTTTTCTCCGGATCCTTTACCTCGCCGCCAACAAAGCTCACGTCGGCCCAGCCATCATAGACCCAGAGCACCGACACCAGGGCCAGTCCGAAGCGGGCGAACGAGAAGCTTCCTGGCGGGATGGCTGGCGTAAAGTGACCACCAGTCTGCGGCAATCCAATCACGAGCGCGAGCGCTATGATCACGACGACTGCGCCTGTCTTGGCGACGGTCGTAATGTTCTGCACAAGCGCGCCCCACTTGATTCCGACGTAGTTGAAGGTCGCCGTGAGAAGGATCGCCACCGCTGCGACGTAATGGACGTATCTGCTGTAGGGCGCCACTCGCGGATCGTGGCCCAGCACGCGAATGAGGTATTCGGAAAAAGTCGTGGAGATGGCGCCTAGCGCGGCCGCGCGGATGAGCACCAGCTCGGCCCAACCGAAGAGAAAGGCGGGCAGCCTTCCCCACGCTTCACGAATGAAGACATAGACTCCACCAGTCCGCGGGAGCGCGCCCGCGATTTCGGCGAGCGTCAGGGCGCCGCACAAGGCGAAGATTCCACCAGTGAGCCAGATCGCGAGCAGCGGCACGGGACCGGGCAGCTTGTCCGCAATGCTCGCCGGCGATCGAAAAATTCCTGAGCCGATCGTCGAGCCCACGAGAACGGCTATCGCGCTCCACAATCCCAGGCGGCGCGGAAGCGCTGAAGCGCGAGCGAAGTCCGAGTCCGTCATGCGCATACGCTAGTGCAAAGGAACTCAGTGCGCGAGTAGCTTTATTCTCGCAGTGAACTTTGTGCTGCGTGATCTTGCACATCTCACCACTCGCAAATGAATCAGCCGCTGGCTGAGGCAATTTTCTGGATCGCCGCGGTCGCATGTGCCATCGCAGAGATCGCGATACTGCGGTTCACATTTGGCGCACGTCGAATACAACAGTCCGACCTGGTGCCAACCGCATCCCGCCGCGGCGAGGTTGCCTGGGCGATCGTTCCGGCCATCGCTCTATCCTTTCTTCTGGTGGCGACCTGGCAGAGAATCGAGGCACGAGGGGCCCACATGCAGATGATGAATCACTCCGGGACGCAGCACTCCATGCCGATGCCCGGAATGACACCACAATCGTCCCCGCGCTGATATGCAGACGGTGAGACGACTGGGGTATCTGGCGCTGCTGCTCGGATTCGCGCAGATCGTCTTCGGTGCAATCGTACGCATAACCGGATCAGGAATGGGATGCGGCGATCATTGGCCCGACTGCTACGGCTCGTTCACCCCGGCGCCGAACGCGCCCAATCTGCTGGTCGAGATCTCCCATCGTTATGGAGCGGCGGCCCTGTCGTTGGCGATTCTTGCAATCGCGATCGCCGCCTGGGTAAATCGACATCAGCCGGGAGTGGGTGGTCGTGGTGGCGTGTTACGCCCGTCGCTGCTCGCGGTTCTACTCGTGGTGGTTGCCGCGGTCTTTGGCGCGGTGACAGTGAAGATGGAGCTGAATTCCCTAGTCGTGGTCACGCACCTCGCCATCGCTATGGCGCTGCTGGCGGTACTCGTCGTCGTGGTTATCCGTGCCGGCGGCCTAGGCGCGTCGTCGATAACCGCCCCTTCTCAACGGACACTTCGCGCGGGCCGAGCGGCGGTTGGACTCACGTTTCTGGCGCTCGTGTTTGGCGCGCTCACGGCGAACACTCCAGGCGCACCAGTCGCCTGTCAGGGCTTTCCCTGGTGCAGAGTAGTCGCCGAGCACGGCAGTCCGCTCTGGATAAATGTCACGCATCGCATCGTTGCTTTTCTCCTGCTTGGACATCTGATCGGGATTGCCGTTGGCGTGCGGAAGCGCGGTGAGCCGGGTCCGATCCGGACAGCGGCTTGGGCAGCGCTGAGCATCGTCGTCCTCCAGGCTCTCGTCGCCGGCGTCATGGTGGAGATGCACCTACCGGCGTCGCTGCGCTCTCTTCACCAGGCGGTGGGGACCGCGCTCTGGATCGCCGTCGTGGCTCTTGCTGCACTCGCTGCGGACCCACGCGATCAGCGAGACACTTCGGAGATCGTGCGCGAATCTCCTTCTCGCGGCGAATTCGCTACACCTGAGGGCGTCAGCACCTGATGGGCATTACGGTGGGAGAGCAGACTCGAACTTCGCTGCTGCGAGACCTGGTGATGCTCACCAAGCCGCGCATCATCTCGCTGCTCCTCGTCACGACAGTGGCTCCGATGTTCGTCGCGGGCAATCCGGGCTGGCTTCTGGTGCTCGTCGTGCTCGTGGGTGGCTACCTGATGGCGGGGGGAGCGAATGCAGTGAACATGTATTTGGACCGCGACATCGACACCCGGATGTCGCGCACCAGACTTCGCCCGATCCCGAGCGGGCGCATGGGCGCACGATCAGTGCTCGCGTTTGGCGTGGCACTCGCCACTGCTGCGACTTTCCTTCTCGCGCGTTTCACCAACGTGCTCACCGCCCTGCTCGCGCTCGCCGGCTTCTACTTTTACGTGTTCGTGTACACCAGCTGGCTGAAGCGCACCACGCCGCAGAACATCGTCATTGGCGGCGCGGCTGGAGCGTTTCCACCACTCGTGGGTTGGGCGGCAATGACCGGGACGATCGACCTCACCGCGGTTTACCTGTTCCTCATCGTCTTCTACTGGACGCCTCCACACTTCTGGGCGCTCGCGCTCCTCAAGCAGCGTGACTATGGCAAGGCCGGCATACCGATGG
>JALYZH010000165.1 GCA_030948945.1 Gemmatimonadota bacterium
GGGCAAAATACGAGAACTTTCGCGGACCCCCGAAATAGGCCTCACCGTGAGCGCAGAATACTATTACCGCCGTCAACTTGGCGCCAAGGATCTACTGCCCGCCGTGGGCGTCGGCGTCGCTGTCGGTTTGGCCGGCTTCTACATTGTGCAACTCTTAATCCAGCGGACGCCCCTCGTTCCGCAGGGAGAGCTGGCTCGGGCGCCGACCACGCCTCCGAAGCGAATGCTCGGAGACAGGAAGGAGCCCGAGACGGAGACGCACTACGCTCGCGAGCTGCCGCCCGGCCAGCCACCAGGTGCGCGCGTGCTGAAAGGGTGACGCTCGGACGCCGAGTACGGCTCGGAACTCTCACCGCACTCGCGTCTCTCGCAGCGTTTCTTGGTGGCAGCAGCGCCCGCGCCCAGGACATCGATTGTCAGCGCGGGGACCTGGAGGTGATGCGCCTGATGTTCGAGGGAAACCATTCCTTTTCGGACGCCGACCTCGCGAAGACGATCGTAACGACGCCCTCGTCGTGGGCGCGGCGTTACCTCTACCTGCCTTTCACGGTCAAACATTGCCTGGACCGGATTGAGCTCCCGAACGATCGCGCCCGGTTGATAATCTTTTATCGCCGTCGGGGGTATCCAAAAGTGACCGTGGATACCGCCGTCAAGCTGCTTGGACCCGGCGCTGTCGAGGTCAGGTTCAAAATCAACGAAGGGCCGCCGATGATTCTCAAGTCCTTCGTGATACGCGGGCTCGATTCCGTACCGGAGAAGGAGCGGATAGCCCGCGATCTGCCCGTGCGCGAAGGCGGCAGATTCGACCGCTTCGTGATCGACGCCACGGCGGACAGCATCCGCGAGCGCCTGCACAACAGTGGATATCCCAGAGCTGACGCCGTCAACAGCTTCACCGTGAACGACACCACGTTGAGTGCCTGGGACACGCTGACGGTTACACCAGGACCAAGAACAAGAATCGGAGCAATCAAGATTCAGGTAACGCCTCTTGCCGGAAAGAAGCAGCAGATACCGACCAGAATCGTGCGCCGCATCATGGGCCTCGATTCGGGGAGACTCTTCCGCGAATCCGAGATCGTCGATGCCCAGCGCGCTCTGTATCAGACTGAGGCCTATCAGCACGTCTCGATCGCGCCCGACTCGAGTCTCGATTCGCTGGCGACGCTCTACGTGAATCTCGCCGAGGCTCCGATGCATGCTGCACGGATGGGGGCCGGATACGGAACGCTCGACTGCTTTCGCGTCACGGGTGAATACACCGATTACAACTTCCTGAACGGTGCTCGGCGGCTCGACCTGAACGGGAGAGTCTCAAAGATTGGAATCGGTCGCCCGATCAACGGCGTGCCCGGTTTGTGTCCAGCCGCCAGAAAGGACGTATTCAGCAATCTCCTCAGCTACTACGTCGGCGCGACGCTCCGCCAACCGGTGTTCTTTGGACTGCGCACGGTTCCAACTCTCACGGTGTACAGCCAGAGCGTGTCGGAGTACAACGCGTATCGCCGGACCACTCCCATCGGAGGCGTGGCATCGATCGTCTGGCGGTCGCAAACACGAACACCGGTAAATCTCAGCTACTCGATGGATCTCGGCCGCACCGAAGCGCAGCCGGCGCTGTTCTGCGCGGTGTTCAACCTGTGCGATGAGGAGGAGCGGAAGCGAGTCGAGAAGACCCAGCGACTCGCCATCCTGAGCCTGGCCGCGACGCACGACAACTCGAACAACCTGTTGTCGCCCACTCGAGGATCGATAGTTCGGCTCGAGGCGCGACACTCGTCTCCGGTGATTCTCTCGGACACGGCTCTTCAGTTCAACAAGTTCGTCGGCGATGCGTCGCGGTATATCAGCGTGGGTGGGGGAAACGTGCTCGCGCTACGGATTCGTGGCGGCGTCGTGTACGGTCGAAGTCTCGGCTCCGCCACTGGATTCATTCCACCATCCGAGCGTCTGTACGCCGGTGGGCCGACGACCGTACGCGGATTCGCGCAGAACGAGCTCGGTTCAGCGATCTACATCGCCGCGTCGAAATACGACTCGGTCGTAATTCAGGGCGTCAGCGGCGCGCCCGACACCGTTGTGAGGGACACCAGCGGAAGCTTCAGGAGAGTCGTTCCGGTAGGCGGAAACGATCTGGTTGTCGGCAATATCGAGCTGCGACTTCGGAGTCCCATACTTCCGGATCTGCTTCAGCTCACCCTCTTTACTGATGCCGGAGAGGTGTGGAATCGCGGCAGCACCGCCGCTTTGGGCGGCGTGAAGCTCAAGGTCACTCCGGGAGTGCAGGTGACCGCTTTCTCTCCAGTCGGGCCCGTGCGCGTTGCGGTCGGGTACAACCCTTACCGACGGCCGACGGGACCGCTCTATTACGAGGCAACGACTGCGGGGGGGGCACCACTGCTGTGCGTCAGTCCAAACAACACCTTGCCGACGCACTTCTTCCCAAAAGATCCAGTCACAGGTGCTCCCGCGAGAATCACCCAGGACCTCGCGAGCGGGTGTCCCGCGACGTATCAACCTGCCCAGGATAATCGCCTCCGCAGCAAGCTCACCTTCAGCTTCGCGATCGGTCAGGCGTTCTAGCACACCATGACACGCCGAGTTCGCATCGTTCTGGCGAGCGCCATCGTGCTGGTGGGGCTCGGGCTGATAGTCATCCTCAGCTTCGTTGGCGTCACCCACACGGGCTTCGGTCAGGAGCGCGTACGCCGAATGGTGTCGTCGATGCTCGAAGGCCGAGTGAAGGGGAAAGTTTACATCGGCCCGATGAGCGGTGGCTTTTTCAACGGCGTCACGATCGATTCGCTCGAGATCCGGGACGACGAAGACTCGGTCTTCTTTGCGTCGGGACCCATTCGCGTGTCCTACGATGCGCGCGATCTGTTCGACCGCAGAATCCTTCTCAGCAACCTCCAGGCTGAGCATCCGGTCGTCCACCTTCGCCAACATGCGAACGGCGACTGGAACTGGAGACGCATCTTTCCCGCGAGTGTAGAGAAGCAGCAGCGCAACCAGCGCGGATTCGGAGAGTACATCGTCATCGACTCGTCGGAGATTCGCGACGCGACATTCACGCTGACGCTTCCGTGGTATCCCTCCGACTCACTCCGTGGCGCCCAGCGCGACAGTGCAATCAGGTACGAGCTGACACGGCCGGATCACGAGATTCACCGCACCCGCGAAGGTTTTGCGCGGACGTGGCGGTGGACGAACGCGCAGGCGAGCCTCGGCTTCGCGCGCCTCGCCGACCCCGACACCGTGGGTCGCTTGATCCGCTTGCGTAAGGCGAGCTTCACCGAAACAGATCCGCCGTTCAAGTTCCGCAACATCTCCGGGACTTTTCTCAATCTCGGGGATTCGGTATTCGTCGACGCCGAGCACTGGGATCTTCCCGCATCGACGGGGAAGGCGCACGGGCATGTGGTGTGGGGAAGCGATCTGCCTATTCGCTACTACCTGCACGTTGTCGGCGACTCGATCTCGTTGCGAGATGTCGCGTGGGTCTACCCGACGCTGCCCACGACGGGCGGCGGCAAGATGGAGCTCGACATCCGGAGTGAGTACAACCCGCAGATCCTCGACTACGTGCTGACGAACATGGATGTGCGCACGACTGGTTCGCGTCTGCTTGGCAAAATGACCTTTGCGGTCGGTGGGCCCTTGCTCGCGGTGAAGAACCTCGACCTTCAGGCAGCGCCTGTGGATTTCGATCTGCTCCGGACGCTCAATGGCAAAACATTTCCGTACGACTGGCAGGGGAAGATCACAGGCAACGTGAAAGGTCCGGGCGGACTGCTCAACCATTTCAGGATCGATCAGTCATCGCTCACCTTCGCCGATGCGCACGTGCCGGGAGCGATCACCCAGGCGAGCGGCGACGGTGAGCTCAACATCCTCTATCCGGCCTTCACGGCCTTCCACGATTTCCACGTCGACGTAGCGACACTCGATTTAAGAACGCTGCAGTTCCTGAATCCGTTGTTTCCAAAGATCAAGGGAACGATTTCCGGCACCGCCTCGCTCGATTCTTCCTGGCTCGACGTGCGCTTCAGAAACGCGGACCTCTTTCATCATGATGGCGCGCAGCCGGTGTCGCACGTTACCGGCGACGGACGCGTAACGTGGGGCGATAAGTATCTCATCTACGATCTCGGGCTCCAGGCCCAGCCGCTCTCGTTCACGGCGCTCGCGCATTCATATCCATTGCTTCCACTGCGCGGGAGTTACGCGGGACCGGTGCAGGTCAAAGGAACTTCTCCCAACCTGCTCCTGAACACGACTCTCAAGGGTGCCGCGGGCACGTTCGCGTTCAACGGACTGGTCGACGCGGATGCCGTCGAATACGGCGCGCGCGGCCGAGCGACAACCACCGCTCTCGATCTGCGCACGCTGCTCGAGCGGAACACGCTGCCTCACACACAGCTCACCGGCGTGTACGATCTAGACTTGCGCGGCGAGTCACTCCCGACGCTGGTGGGCAGCGCGGTCGCATCCATCGAGAGATCCACCGTGGCCGGCTTCCGGGTGGATCCTTCCGTGGCTCGACTGCGCTTCGCCAGCGGCGTCGCGACCGTCGACACGCTGGCGTTGAATGCAACCGGTCTGAGAGCGCACGCTTCCGGAACCTTCGGGCTGGTTGGCACTCACACCGGTACTCTGAAGTTCAGCGCGGTGATGGACTCGTTGTCGCGCCTTCGCGCATTGGTGCCGAGTCTCGCGAGCGCGTCTGCCGTCGACTCACTTCATGGAAGTGCCGAGCTGGACGGCGAGCTGTCCGGAAGCATCGATCACCTCGCGCTCAATGGAGTGGTCAGAGCGAACGAGGTCACTTTCGGCCGACGCGGGGTGGAAAGTGTCCGCGGCTCGATTCTGCTCGCCGATGTCACCAAGGACATACACGGCTCGCTCATCTTCGGCGCCGATACCGTGACCCTCGGGCCCGTCGGCTTCAACAGCATCAGGGCGTCGATCGCCCTCGCGTCTCCTACCTCCGGACACTTCAGCGCGTCGCTGGTGAGCGAAAGCGGCGTGCAGACGGAGCTGGCGGGTAATCTCACCCGCAACCGCGACACGACAGTCGTCCGATTGGATTCGGCCCAGGTGCTGGTGGATTCCATCAATCGTTACAGGCTCGAGTATCCCACCCGTATCCAGTACTCGCCCGGATTTCTCGCGCTCGATTCGCTGCTGCTTCAGCATAGCAGCAAGGCGAAGCTGGTCGTCGAGAACGTGCGACTGAACAGCGACTCGATCAAAGGGCATGTGCGGACCGATAGCGTCGACCTGAGGCTGTTCCGCGCATTTGTGCCGGGGCTGGTCGACGCGCGCGGCGCGATAGTGGCGGACGTGGATATTCGCGGGAGCATCAAGCAGCCACAACTATTCGGCCAGATCTCGCTTGGCGACGGCTTCGCGCAGTTCTCCAACCTCGGGACGAGCTACAATCACATCGTGGCGGACATCGCTCTTTCGGGCGACACCGTTCACATCAGAAAGCTTTCGGCGGAAACCGTGAAGGACCGCCGGGGCACACTGTCCGTCAACGGCACGGTGAGTTTCGAGCACTACGACAATCCATCCTTCTCGATCACCGCCAACGCTTCCAACTTCCACGCAATCGACAAGCCGGGGCTAGCGTCTCTCGACGTATCGACCGGACCACCGGTGACTTTGACTGGCTCAACCCAGAACCCGGTGATGCGCGGGAGTCTGCGGGTCGAGCGCGGGACGATCTACATCCCCGACGTGATGAAGAAGCGGATCATCGATCTCAACGATCCGGAGTTTCAGAACGCCGTCGATACCCTGCTCTCGCAGAATCGGGAAGTGATGCCGCGTGCGCCCAAGGCAGTGGCGCGCAATCTCCGGCTCGAAAATGTGACGGTCGACATCGGGCCCGATGTCTGGCTTCGTTCATCCGAAGCGAACATCAAGCTCGGAGGCTCGCTCAACGTCGCGATGTCTGCGCCAACTCCGGGGGTGCCACCGCGGCTCGCGCTCGAAGGACAGCTGAGCGCCGACAAGGGAACGTACCGACTCAATCTCGTCGATCCGTTCATTCAGCCGACCTTCGATGTGCAAAGCGGACAGCTGCGATTCTTTGGCACTCCTGACTTGAATCCATCACTCGACATCAAGGCCATCCACACGGTGCGGCAGCCGAGGCAGAGCGCGAATGGCCGAGATGTGAGAGTGGAAGTGGATATCAGCGGTACTCTGGCGCAGCCCAAGCTCGCACTCAGGAACCCCGACAATCTTCCGCTGTCCGAGAGTGACTTGCTCAGCTATCTCGTCACTGGCGAGCCGGCTGTCGGTCTCGACAACACAACCGGACAGGTTGCGGGACTCGGCGTCCGCGCGCTCGGCAACATCTTCACCAATGCAATTCCGCGAAACGTGCTCGACATCGTCGAGGTGCAGACCGCCACGCCCGGCGGCACCGATCCAACGGCGCCGAACGGCAGCAATCCCTCCTACTACAGTCTGCTCAACACTCGCGCTATTCTTGGCAAGCAGCTCGGCAGCAGGTGGTTCCTCGGATTGAGCACGGGATTATGCTTCGTGAATCCCAGCGCGTTCAAGGAAAATCTTGGTCTTCAGCTGGAGTACAGAATCAGCTCGTTGTACAGTGCGCAGGCGGCGATCGAGCCCGGCTCCAGCGATGCGAGGTGCAGCAAAGGCACGACGCCGAGCTTCACGCCGACGCAGACGCCTTCGCAGCTTGGCTTCGATCTTTTCCGCAACTGGCGTTTCTAAAGTGTTGGTGGCTCGTCAATTAAAGTCCAAAACCCCGGCCTAGCGCTTCGGGCCCAACCGCGAAACCGATGGCGAAAAATCTGCGAGAAAGAGACTCGATGATGTGCCGCTCCTGCGGTCGCGAGGAGCGCGCGTCTGAAGGTTATCCGTGCGCGGATTGCGGAACGTTCGTCTGCATCATCTGCAACTTTCGCGGGGTGACGCTGTGCAAGGAATGCGTCGCGAAACGGCCGGAGCCACCAATGACGCCGACGAAGTCGGACAAGATCGACTGGCCCGAGCATTGAGTGAGCACGTCACGGCCGTCGCCGCGATTGCGCCGATGCTGTGTGAACCGGACGTAAGATCCACGCAGGTATCACAACTCCTCCACGGCCACATTGCGCTGGTCGTCGAGCGCAAGGGATTCTGGCTCCACGTCGTGGGCGCCGACGCGTATCCTGGCTGGGTCCATCAGGGCTACGTCGTCACGATGCCCGAGCCTGTTCCGCCGTTGTCGGAAACCGGCTGGAACGATCGGCGGCCACTCTCGCTCGGCTGCACCGTGCGCGACGAACATGGCGCCACCCGCAAGCTCCCGCTCGGCGCCTTGATCACGGAGGGACAGGAGAGATTCGGTGGCCTGGCGATGACGCTGGAGGAGCGGCGTAAGAGTTTTCCGGCCGCGCCTGACTCGATCACCGCCACGGCGATGACGTACTTCGAGGGGACTTCGTACGAATGGGGCGGAGTAACACCGTGGGGCTGCGACTGCTCCGGACTCGTATCGAGCTCATTCCACCTTCACAGCGTCAACGTGCCGCGCGATGCCTGGATGCAGGCGATGACCGGCGAGCCAGTGGAAAACATCCGCGATCTGCGTCCAGCCGACCTCCTCTTTTTCTCAGACGAGCCGGAGGGAAAGATCACGCACGTCGCGATCTCGCTCGGCGGAATGCGGGTGGTCCACCTGGCATTGGGACGCGGCGGCTACGCTGTCGACGATCTCGAGAGCGGCGACGAGTACACCGATCTCCTGGTTCAACGCTTCTGTTTCGGGCGACGAATTCTCTAGTCAGCTCACCATTCCGTTCGGGGTTCCGGTGACCATCGACTGCTGGTTCGGTCCAGTAACGAATAGTCTCGCGGCCGCCGTCGGCTGACCATCGAGCGTTACCTGCATCGTGTACTGGCCCGCGACATTGAGCGGGAGGTCGACCACCGCAATGATCGGAAGGTCCATCTCGAACACCGGATTCGGAGACTGCGTCACGCTCATCTCGCCCGTCGACGACCACAGCTCTTCTTCCAAGGGAGAGAGCCAGCGGAACGTGAGCCTGTGCGCGCCAGTGTCGTCGCCGTCCGCCTTCAGTCGAACGACAAAATGTGTTCGCGGATGAATGGTCGGCAGTCCCGCCACCTGCACGGCGTCGAAGACGCCGAGGATGTTGAGCTTTCCTTCCTGTGAGAGGTTAGCCGCATCGGCGAAGACAGCGAAAGAGATGTGCATGACGCAAAGTAGCCGCGCCGCGCCTGCCCCGGCTAGCTTTCGACGATGACAGAATCAGCTACTCATCCTTCGGCCATAACTGCATCGGCGGCAAGTCCCGCTTTCGGCTTCACTGACGTTCTTCTGTTCGCGATGGCGATGATCTGGGGAGTCAACTTCGTAGTCGTGAAGTACGCGACCCAGATCTTCAATCCAGTAGCATTCACGGGTCTGCGCGTCGGAACCGTCGCGCTATTTTTGCTGCCGGTAGCGTTCGCCCGCGGTCGAATCCGGCTCCCACGCCGCGACGTGATCGGTCTCCTTCTCCTCGGCGTACTCGGCAACGGATTGTACCAGCTCTTCTTCGTGCACGGGGTGGCGCGGACGCGAGCGGGAAACGCGGCGCTCATCGTAGGGGCTGCCCCTGCTTTCATCGCGCTCGTTGCGCGTGCGCGCGGCATGGAGCGCGTCAAGCGAAAAACTCTCGTGGGCATTGGACTGTCAGTGCTCGGTGTTGCGCTGGTGATTGTCGGCAGCGCCGGCTCTTCGAGTGGTGGCGCGACTTTGCTCGGGTCACTGCTGGTGTTCCTCGGCGTAATCTGCTGGACGTTTTATACGATCGGGCTTCAGCCGTACACCACGCGGATCGACGTCATCCAGCTCTCGGCGATCACCATGGTCGGCGGCGCGGTGCCGCTGCTCATCGCGTCGGCACCGGCGTTGATCGCGACCAACTGGCACGCCATTGGGATGGGTGGATGGCTCGCGCTCCTCTACTCGAGTGTGATATCCATGGGCGTCGCCTACTTCTTCTGGTACCGCGGTCTACGCGTGCTCGGTCCCACGCGCACCGCCGTCTACGCCAATCTCCAGCCGATCGTCGCTCTTCTGGTTGCCTGGGCCTTTCTCAATGAGACTCCGACAATGTTTCAGGGCGTCGGCGCGGCGACGATCATCGCCGGCGTTTTTCTGACGCGAACATGAGGCTGGTTCTGTTCGACATCGACGGCACGCTGCTAAACTCGGAGGGATTGGGCCGAGCATCGATGCAGCGCGCGCTGGCGGAGGTGTTCGGCTCGCCGGGAAATCCATCGTACCGGTACGATGGCAAGACCGACAGGCAGATCGTGCGCGACGTAATGCGCCTCGAAGGACATTCGGACGCGCACATCGATTCGCGCATGGAGAAACTGGTCGCCCTCTATCTGGAGGGATTGCGCGCGGGCGTGAATGGCGGAAAATTCAATGTCCGTCCGCTCACTGGCGTCGTCGAAATCCTTGACCAGCTCGAGACGCGTAAGGACGTAGTGCTCGGCTTGCTGACTGGCAACATCGAGCTGGGAGCGCGGATAAAACTGAAGGCCGCCGGGATCAACCCCGACCGCTTTCGCGTCAACGCCTTCGGATCGGATCACGAACATCGTCCCGAGCTGCCGGCAATCGCGCAGCGGCGCGCGAGTGAGACGCTCGGACTCGATATCGCGGGAGATCGAATCGTCGTCATTGGCGACACTCCAGCCGATATCGAGTGCGGACGATCACTCGGCGCCCGCGCTATCGGAGTGGCGAGCGGGCATTACAGCGTCGAGGATCTCCAGGCGCACAATCCTTACGCGGCTCTGCCCTCGCTGGCGAATACACAGCACGTGCTGGAGACGATTCTGAATGCGTGAGGTCGAGCTCAAGGCGCTCGTCGACGATCTCGCCGGCCGTCGCAAGCGGATCGAGAAAGCGGGGGCCAGGCTTTCGTTTGAGGGGAGGCTGATCGACAAGCGCTACGACATCGAGTCGCAAGAGCTGGCGGAGCGTGACGAGGTGTTGCGAGTCAGACGCTACGAGAGCAGGGAATCCACCCGCGCCTACTTAGACTGGAAAGGTCCCACCGAAACGCAGGGCGCTTACAAGATCAGGGAAGAGATTTCGACGCTCGTCGATGACTTCTCTGCGCTCGAGCAGATTCTCGAACGGCTCGGCTTCATCGTAACTCTGGAGATCGAGCGCGAAATCGCGCAGTACGAGCTAGGCAGGGCAGTAATCCGGTTCGAGTGCTATCCGAGAATGGATGTGCTCGTGGAAGTCGAGGGGGCGCCGGAAGCCATCGAACAAGCGATCGAGGCCCTTGGCATGTCGAGGGGGGAGTTCACGAGCGAGAGACTGGCGAGCTTCGTCAGCAGGTTCGAGCAGCGGACCGGGGTCAGGGCTGCATTGTGCGACAAAGAGCTTTGACTGCAACTCACCGATTGCCTCCAGCCTTTATCCGGATAGATTCACTCGGCAATGAATTGTCGATCTATGCGATGGATTGGTGTCTCGATCCTGTCGCTCGTGGCGGCTGTAGCAATCCCCGCCCAGGAAAACCCTGCCAAACGTCTGTCGAGTATCGTCGGTGTCGCCGTCGAGGAGTATGCGAAAGCAGTCGACGAGCGCGGAAAGCTCATCTCCAAGGATGAGTTCGACGAGACTTACGGATTCCTGGCGGACGCCAAGATGGTCGCGGCGCGCCTCAACGGCTACAGCGCACACGCGACGAGGGCGATTCTCGACAGCCTGACGACGGCTGTCGCGTCGAGGAAGCCGCCAGCCACAGTCCGGCAATTCCATAGTCTCTTCGTTGCATCGCTCGGCATCGCGGGGGCGATGGACCTGCCAAACGGTCCGCTGGACACGGCGCTGGGCCGAGCGCTTTATCAGCGTTATTGCGCATCCTGCCACGGAGGAAAAGGAGAGGGTGGCGGGCTCGCGGCCCACACACTGAGCACGCCACCGCCCGCCATCGGCGTCAAAAGCATGACACCGGAGCTGACGCCGACCCTGGCGTACAACGTCATCTCCGTCGGTGTGCGCGGAACGTCAATGCCCGCATTCTCGGCGTTGCTGACGCCGCAACAACGATGGAACATCATCAACTACGTGTACTCGCTTCGTGGAGAGAAGATGGCACTCCCCACAGCTCGGGCAGACGCGACGGGCATCCCGGGAGACACTGCATCACCGGTAATTCTCGCTCTCCTCGACAGCGCGCTCGACTTCGCGCGAAGCGGCAAGACTGCCGAAGCTGGTGACCGCGCGTTCGATGCCTACATCGCGTTCGAGCCGCTGGAGACATCCGCGCGCGCCAAGAAGCCCGGGCTCGTTGCGACGATGGAGCGCTACTTCGCCGACTTCAAGGGAGCGGTGAAGCGCAACGACATCGCTGGGGCGAAAACGTCACGCGACGCAATCGCGGACGGACTTCCGGCGGTGATCGATCTCACCCAGCAGCCGTCGACGAGCTGGGAAGCATTCTTCCAATCGTTCCTCATCATTCTCCGCGAAGGCTTCGAGGCGATACTCGTGCTCGGCGCTGTGGTGGCGTTCCTGATCAAGACGGGACACCGGGAACGGCTGCGCTCGGTATGGATTGGACTTACGCTCGGCGTGCTCGCCAGTGCCGCGACTGCCGTAGTGCTCAAGACGCTGTTGGGTGCGATGCCCGCGAGCCGCTCTCTGGTCGAGGCGATAACGATGCTCGTCGCCGTCGCCGTCCTGTTCTCGGTGAGCTATTGGCTCATATCGAAAGTCGAAGCCGCCAAATGGCAAAAGTTCATTCGTGAAAAGGTGAACTCCGCGCTGGAGCATGGTGGTGGGAAGGCGCTGGCACTCGTCGCATTTCTTGCCGTCTACCGCGAGGGCGCCGAAACCGCGCTCTTCTACCAGGCGCTGTTCAACAGCGGGCCCAACGTTGGAGTGCCCCTCGCTCTCGGTATTCTCGTCGGACTAGCGGTGCTCGCGGTGATCTTCACACTGTTCTACCGATACGGCGTGCGCATCCCCATGCGTCCTTTCTTCGCCGTCACGAGCATCCTGCTCTATTACATGGCGTTCGTGTTCATGGGCAAGGGAATCCGGGAGCTGCAGGAAGCCAACGTGATGCCGATCACGGTCATCCCTGGCGCGCCACACATCGACGCGATGGGCATCTATCCCAGTGTCGAGACGCTGGCCGGTCAGGGCATCCTGCTCTTGCTGCTCATCTTCGCTACTGTAAAGACATTCTGGCCCGGTCACAAGCAGGAAGGCGGAAACACAAAGGCGTAGCATTTGCCGCTGATGCGGTGAATGGAGGTCGAGATGACAACGAAGCACATGTCGGCCACGGCTGACGAAAGAAAGGGCATTCGGCCAAAGGGCTACCGTCTTCCCGAGTCGACGCACCTCGGTCGAGTGCGTCTGCAGGTCGCCGATCTCGACCGGTCCCTTCTCTTCTACGAGAAGGTGCTCGGCATGCGCGTGATCTCGCGCACCGCTGATTCGGTGAGTCTCGGTCCCTACAGCGAGGATCGCGAGATCGTCCATCTCCGTCAGCTGCGAAGCGCGAAGGCAGTTCCGCGCCGTGGGCTGCTCGGGCTGTATCACTTTGCGATCCTGCTTCCCGATCGCGCATCGCTCGGACGCTTCGTCGCTCACCTCGCCGAGATCGGCGCTTATGCCGGAATGTCGGATCACTTCGTGAGCGAGGCGGTTTACCTCACCGACCCCGACGGTCTCGGAATCGAGGTCTACGCGGACAGGCCGCGCGACGCGTGGCGATACGACGAGCGCCAGCTCTACATGACGACCAACAATCTCGACGTCGATGATCTGGTGCGATCGGCCCAAGGCGAGCCCTGGACGGGAATGCCACCCGGAACCGTGCTCGGGCACGTGCACCTATACGTCGACGATATTGATAAGGCCGAGTCGTTTTATCATGACGCGCTGGGGTTCGACAAGGTGGTGTGGAGTTATCCTGGCGCGCTCTTCATGTCCGCCGGCGGATATCATCATCACCTCGGCACCAACACCTGGGCGAGAGGCGCTCCCCGCGCGACGGATGCGGACGCGAGATTGCTGGAGTGGGAGATCGTCGTTCCGACGAAGAAGGACACGGACCAGGCCGCGCAGAACGTCGTGGCGGCGGGATACGAAGCGAAGCCTGCGAATGGCGAATGGATTCTAACTGACCCATGGGGGACGAGCCTGAGACTTGTTCCGGAGAAAAAATGAGAACAGCGCGCGGATGGACGGTGTTGTCGATCTTGTTTGTTGTTGCCGGGTGCGCGAGTCAGATGAGCGCCCCGTCAGTACCCGCAGCAACAGCGGCGTCGGATGTGGCGGCGATACACGCCGTTTTCGATACGACGGCGGCAGGCTGGAATCGCGGAGACCTGTCGGCGTACCTGTCTGCCTACAACAATTCGTCTACGACGATGGGTCGGACCGGCCTGGTGCGCGGACCGAACGCAATCGGTGACCAGATGAGAGCGGGATTCTGGAAAACCGGTCGTCCATCGCAGATCCTCAGCTACGATCATCTGGAATTCCGGTCATTGGGCCCAGATCACACCTTGGCCACCGGTCAGTACATCCTGAGCGGCAACGGCCTACCCGACCGAACTGGTTGGTTCTCAACGATTTGGGAGCGCACGCCGGCTGGGTGGCGGATGATCCACGACCATTCGTGAGCGAGTCACTCTTGACGGGGTGTGAACATCTGATAATGATGTTCCCGGGTCGGTAGCAACCCGGCCGCGATTCAGCGCCCTTAGCCCATGCGGATCAGGCACCAATGACCTCTATTCCTTTTTGTCGGAATCGTTCAGGGGTTCCCGCTCTTTGCGCGGCTCTTCTGCTTTCACTGGGAGCCTGCGGTAGCGACTCGACCGGGCCGGCGCCTCTCGATCCCAATGCGGCATTGCAGAGTCTGACCCTCGGTATCAGCTCCGTGGCTGGCGCGACATCTATCTATGGACCTTCGGCAGCGAGTCTCACGACCCTGGGCTCACAGATCGGCCAGGTCAACATCACTGTCAACGGAAAGTCGCAGAGCATGTTCGCCCTCGGCGTGCGAGAGACCTACCCAACGGGCACCTGCGTGGAGAAGCTGATAAGCAATCCTTCGATTCCAGCGCCGGCCGGCCAGTGCACGCCTCCGCCAATCGGTGTCGTGCTCCTGCTTTGGCAGAGTCACTCCGCGAACGCGGCCCCCGATCGCATGGCGCTAATTGTCGGAAATGCAGGTCCCAACGACTTCGCCGCGTTGCCCGCACTGTCCGGTGCAATTCGGGCGTTCGCGCTCTACTCTGAAGGCGAGAGCGCTGTCTGGGCCTCGACATCCGGGAATCTCACCAGCACAGTGACCGCGACGAACCAGACGTGCGCGCTTCCGCTTCCGCCTTTCGCGAAGACTGGCTCCTGCGCTCTCGCCACCTTCATCGAACAGGGAACGATCAATTTCCAGCCCTTCATCGGGAACGGAAACGTCCAGCTGGAGATCCCGAGCCAGACGATTCACGGAATCTGGCAGACGATAACGGAGACGCAGCCAATTACGGTGGGGTCCTGGGATTACTAATTACTCCCGCGCGATCGCATCCACCGGCGCCAGCTCCGCTGCTTTCCGTGCGGGATAGGTTCCGAAAATCAAACCAACCGTGATCGCGGAGCCTGCCGCGAGCAGGCCCGTGTACAGGTGCATTACCGGATAAATCGGTGCGTGCGCCCACAGACGGAACACGGCGGTGCCCGCCTGCGCGATGATGATCCCGACCACAAACCCGATCACACTGCCGGCCCCGGTCACAGTTACTGATTCGACCAGAAACTGGGTCTGGATGTCGGCGCGTCTCGCTCCCACCGCCTTGCGAATCCCGATTTCCCGGGTGCGCTCGGCAACCGCGGCCAGGAGCACGTTCATTATTCCAATTCCGCCGACGGCCAGAATCAGTCCGGCCAGCAATCCAAGCAGGAGCTTTGTCAGCAGCATCGCCTGACGGGTGTTCTCCAGTCGCTGCGTTCCCACTTCAACGTTCAGCTTCTCGATGCGCGTTCCATATTGCTCGGCCAGCCAGTTCAAGACCTGCGCACGCAGGGTATCAACCGCCTCGATGCTGTGAGCTTTCAGCCTGAGCGTAGGAAGTTTTTGATTCCTGGTCGGCTCGAGCAGTGACTCCCCGCCTCGAATTGGGGCGAAGGCAGTGAGATCGGGCTCGGGACCCACTGCCGGAGGTGCCAGGACTCCCACGACTTCGCGCCGCCGCCCGCTCACCTTGATCGCGCGACCGATCAGCCACAGCGCGTCACGACCGCCAGCCAATTCCTCTGCGAGGCGGTGACCGAGCACGATCACCGGAGCGGAGTGCATCACTTCGCTAGCGGTGAAAAAGCGACCCGCCAGAACTTCCATCGTGGTGAAATCGGCGAGGCTGGCCGTGCTTAGGGTGAGCAGCGCAGTAGCGCGGTGATCGAGATACTCCACCGGCGCGCTCCCGGTGAGAGTGAGCGCGTATTGCGCCACACCGGGAACTTCAGCCTTTGCGCGTTCTGCATCCTCCGCGGTGAGAACCGGATATCCGGTGATCGGAATAGTTCGGCCCGCAACCACGGCGCTCGTGCGCGGCGTGATCGACACATCCTGTACGCTGCTCTCCCGCGCGATGAGTGCGCGCGCCCAGAGATCGACGCCATCCGTGATCGAGAATGCCGCGACCAGCGCCGCGACGCCGATGATTACTCCGGTAGTGGAAAGCGTGGTGCGGGTGGGGTTGGTACGCAAAGAGTCCGCTCCCACGCGGGCGGACTCTATGAGCGAAGCGAAATTCATGCTGAAGCGGCGCATCGTAATTACACTACGGCGACACCACTACGCTGGTTGCGGGATTGCATAAATACCGGGCGCATCGGGGCGCGGGTTCCATCGCACATACATCCAGATTGCTCCGCCGATCGCGAAGGCCAGGGCGATCAACTGCGCGGTCGTAAACGTGCCGAAGAAGAAACGGTCGTCCTTGGCGCGCACGAACTCGATGATGAACCTCTCCACTCCCGCGAGCACGCAATACAAGCCGAACAGCCAGCCTTCGGCGTGCTTGTGGTCGCGGAATCGCC
>JALYZH010000175.1 GCA_030948945.1 Gemmatimonadota bacterium
TGACGGAAACCGAAGGTGTCGCGAATCACTTTCACCATCGGCACCAGACAGTTGGTCGTGCACGACGCATTGGAGACGATCGTGTGCTTCGACGAATCGTACTTGTCGCTGTTGACGCCCATGACGATGGTGATGTCCTCGCCTTTGGCCGGCGCCGAGATCAGCACTTTCTTCGCACCCATATCGATGTGCTTGCGCGCAGCGTTGGCGTCGGTGAAGCGGCCAGTCGATTCGAGCACGATGTCGACACCAAGCTCTTTCCATGGAAGAGCGGCCGGATCCTTCTGAGCCAGCACCTTTATCTCGTCGCCATCAATGATGATCGAGTCCTTGCCCGCCTCGACATCCCCCTGATATGTGCGGTGCACCGAGTCGTACTTGAAGAGATGTGCCAGCGTCCGGGTATCGGTGAGGTCGTTTACCGCTACGAAATCCAAATCGGCGACGCCCTGAATCTTGGCCGCGCGAACCACCTGTCGTCCGATCCTGCCGAATCCGTTGATCCCTATCCTCGTCGCCATTCCCTGAGCTCCATTCGGTTAAAGCCGGTCACCGCTGGCGCGGGCTCGGCCAAAAGTCACGTAACTGATTATTCGTGCACCCGCATCATACAGCACCTTCGCGCAAGCGTTGAGCGTCGCCGCCGTCGTCACAACATCGTCGACAATCATCACGTGCACGCCTTGCAAGGCGTCGATGCTCCGAGCGCCGACTTGAAACGAGCCTGCAACGTTGCCCAGTCGCTGTTCCGGTGTCAACCGCGTCTGAGAGCGGGTATCACGCGAGCGCACGACCAGGTTCTCCCATACAGGAATGCGCCATCGCTTCGAAAGTCCGGCAGCGATAAGCGCACTCTGATTATAGCCACGCTCTCGTTTTCTCGCTGACGCCAGCGGGATCGGCACGAGCGCCGCGCGCTCGTCGACGACATCCTTTGGCCATGAGAGGCGACTCATCCGCGCGGCCATCTCGTCTGCGACCCCCGACCAGCCGTCATACTTCAGCGCATGGACGATGCTGGACGCCGGCTCTACCGGCATCCAACAGACTGATCTGACGGCGCGCACGAAGGGAGGAAGGAGATCACACCATCCGCACGATCCCGATGGGAGCGGGTGGCCGCACCGCTCACATTGGGGGGAAGGCAGACGACGGAGCCGCGACCAGCAGAGAGCACAGACGATTCCTGCTTCGTTGTGCGAGAGGAGCTGATCGCACGAAACACAAACCCGTGGCAGCAGGAGATCGAGCGCTCCCGAGATCTTGCGCCGAAACTGGATTCGGCGCAGGCCGCCGGCTAGAGTAGCGAACGCCTCATTGCTTCCCGATCGGGCTGAATCCCGAACCATCGCTGGAATGAAAGTGCCCCTTGCTCGAGTAACATCGGCAGGCCGTCGGCCGCGCGGTTGCCCCTGTCGCGAGCAGCCCTGACCCAGGGCGTGTCCCCGCGCACGTACACCAGGTCCATGACAGCCGTCGACTTGGAGATCATGGAAACATCGAGAGGCTGCTCGTCCTCACGCTGCCCGATGGGAGTTGCGTTTACAACCAATGTCGCGTCGGCGAGCGCGTGCTTCGCGCTCGTTTCGATTCGCGCGACATCGGGAAAACGTCGAGCCAATGCGTGAGCTCTGACAGCATTTCGAGCGACGATCGAGACCGTCGCTCCGGTCCACGCCTCGATTGCCACCAGAACAGCGGCCGCTGCCCCGCCGGAACCAAAGAGGACGACGCGGGCTTGCGACGGCTCGCCGCCGAGCAGGGCTCGCGCCGCGGCGTTGAATCCACCGACGTCGGTGTTGTCTCCATGAAGACGTCCAGACTCGAACCAGAAAGTGTTGACCGCTCCCACGCGTCTTGCGAGATCGGTGAGATGGTCGCAGCAGTCGTGTACGGCAACCTTGTGCGGTATGGTGACGTTGCCAGCAGCCGAGACTTTCTTGAGATCCCGCAACAAAGCCAGCAGGTCTCGCTTCTCGACTTCGAGCGCCTCGTATTGGAGAGGAATCTTCGCGGCACGAAGTGCGGCATTCTGGAGCGTCGGCGACAGCGAGTGGCTGACGGGATTGCCTAGCAGCACCAGCCGTCCTGGAGATTTCTTCACGACCCTGGTCCTTTAGCCAGCGAGTCTGTCAAAGAGGTTCTCGAGCTCCTGCTCCAGTAAATCCGCGGTGTGCCGATACGTCTCGAGATCGCCGCCGTATGGATCGCTTATGCCCTGGTTGACAGCGCCCGAAGCGTACTCGTCGATGACATGAGCTTTCCCTCTACCGCCCATCTGCTTCACCGGCTCCAGATGGCCCGGCGTCATGACGAAGATCAGATCGGCTTCCGAAACAATGGTGGGTGTGAGCTTTCTGGCGCGGTGACCGGTAAGGTCCAGGTCCCGTTCCATTCCAACGAGCAGCGCCTCGTCCGTGGCCGGGGCATTGTCCCAGGCGTTGGTGCCGGCGCTCGAGACATTGAGATCCTCGATGCCGCGGCGAGCGGCGATCTTGCGCGCCAGTGCCTCCGCGAGCGCGCTCCGGCAGGTGTTGCCGCTACAGACAAAGAGAAGATTCATGTCAGGCGTCGCCGACCAGGTCCGGGACCGTTTCGCGCAGCATCGCTGCTGATATGGCGCCAGGCCGTATCACTCTTGGCAATCGGCCCGTACAGTCGACAACCGTCGATGGCTGGGACTCCCGCAACCGCCCGCCGTCGAGAACGCGCAAGGTACCGCGCATAATCGCCTCGCTCCACTGTGCTACGATCTGATCCGCGCCGGTCGCCGGAGGGACGCCCGGCCTGTTCGCGCTGGTGGACGTGATCGGATCGCCGTGCGCGCGAATAAGCCGCGCCAACGAGCGTTGCGGGGTCCAGCGAACTGCCACTCCTCCCTCGGGACCGCGCAGTCTGTCAGGTACGCGCTTCTCTCCGCCAGGCAGGACGAGAGTGAGCGGTCCCGGCCAGAAGCGAGCCGCCAGGGTCGAGGCATATCCGGTCAGGTGTAGTCCCAGTCGCGTGATCATCTCGCTCGCGGCGACGAGCAGCAGGAACGGTTTTCCCGGAGGGCGCCCCTTGAGCATGACCAGCTGCTCGAGCGAGCGCTCGTCCACCGCGCCGCCGAAACCGTACACCGTCTCTGTTGGGTACGCGAGCACCTTTCCCGCGGCAAGATGGGCGAGCGTTCCATTAATGGCGGCCTCGACTTCCCCGGCCGACCAGAATGGGACGACCATCGACTGCGCTTTCATTCGCGGAAGATACTCAGCGCCTCCGCTAACGCGAAATCATTTTCCTCGGTGATCTTGACCGCGCGTTCGCTGCCGCGCACGACAACGACAGGCAGTCCGATCTGTTCGCACAGAGCGGCGTCGTCCGTGGCTATTCTGTCGGCTTCGCGAGCCTCCCTGTGAGCGCGCTCGATGACTTTGCGCGGAAAGGCCTGAGGTGTCTGCGCGCGCCAGAGCCCGAATCGGTCGACCGTTGCGATGACCTTCCCGGCCGAATCGACACGCTTGATGGTATCGGTAATTGGGAGCGCGGCGACCGCGCCGTTTCCCTTGCGTGCCTCGTCAATTACACGCCCGATCGTTTCGCTCGAGACGAGTGGACGAGCGGCATCGTGAATGACGACGATCTCGCATTCGTTGGGGAGGTCCTCGAGGCCGTTGGCGACGGATTCGCTCCGCTCCCTTCCGCCGATGGAGAGGAGCAGCCGATCGGCGTCACTCTGAAAGATCCACGGCGGTGGATCGCCGACGTATTCACGAGGCAGAACGCAGACGACCATAGCCACATCTGTCCGGGCCTGGAATGTCTGAATGCTGTGCAGTAACATCGGCTTGCCGGCGACCCATCTGAACTGCTTCAGCTCCTGCGACCCGGCGCGCGAGCCGCTGCCAGCCGCGACGATGATGACCCCGACGTCGCGCTTCATCTACGTCTGAAAAAGGTGCCGGAAGAGATCGTTGATCGTGCGCACGCCGACAACCTCGAGACCGCGCGATCCGCGCTTGGGAATTCCGCGCTCCGACATGTAAGCGAGCGTCATTCCCATTTTCGCGGCTTCACCGAGCCTGCGCTCGGCTTGCGAAACGGGCCTGATCTCCCCTCCCAGTCCGACCTCGCCGAGGAAGATGGCCGAATTAGCGACCGGCCGATCGTAGACGCTCGAAGCGAGTGCACTCGCGACGGCAAGATCACCAGCGGGCTCCTGCATCCGAACCCCTCCGACGACGTTGAGGAAGACATCGAGCTGGGAGAAAGATAGGCCCGCTCGCTTGTCGAGCACGGCCAACAGTAGCGCGAGACGTCTCCCGTCGTAACCGGTGCTCACCCGCTGCGCGGTGCCGTAGCCCGCCTTTGTGGCGAGACCCTGAATCTCGATGAGCACGGGACGCGAGCCTTCGAGAAGGGCTGTCACGGCGCTGCCCGACGAGTTGTTCAGCCGATCGCCGAGGAAGAGCTCGGACGGATTCTCGACGGCGATGAGGCCTTCTTCCGTCATACGGAAGACGCC
>JALYZH010000180.1 GCA_030948945.1 Gemmatimonadota bacterium
GAGGCTGAAGGCACCGGTTTGCTAAACCGGCATACGTGGAAACGCGTATCGAGGGTTCGAATCCCTCTCTCTCCGCTCGGCGGGTCCGCGCATCCAGTGTGGGCCCGCTGTTCTTTTTCGAATCACCGATGACAAACGGCACCAAACCGCGCCTTCGCTTCGCACCCTCTCCGACCGGATATCTCCACGTCGGGGGAGCGCGCACGGCGCTCTTCAACTGGTTGTACGCGCGAAAATTCGGCGGAGATTTCCTCCTTCGCATCGAAGACACTGACAAGGCGCGAAGCACAGACGAGAGCACTCGCGCGATCTTCGATGGCTTGGAGTGGCTTGGCCTGAACTGGGACGGCAAGGTCGTTTATCAGGGCGCGAATCTCCCGCGCCATCAGGCGGATGCGCGGAAGCTGCTCGAGACCGGCGCCGCCTACCGCTGTTTCTGCACGCCCGCCGAGCTCGAGGAGCGCCGGCGGGAGGCGGCGGCAGGGAAAGAGGCATTCAAGTACGACCGGCGTTGCGATCGTCTTCCCCGCGAAGAGGTGGAACGCAGAGTTGCGGCGGGAGAGCCGCACGTGATTCGCTTTCGCGTTCCGGAGGGAACGACTGAGTGGAACGACCTCGTTCACGAGACGATCGCGTTCCCCAACAAAGACATCGAAGATTTCGTGATTCTTCGCTCGGACGCGACTCCAATCTATAATCTCGCGGTCGTGTCTGATGACATAGCGATGGGCATCACCATAGTCATGCGCGGTGACGATCACATCTCGAACACGCCAAAACAGATCCTTCTCTATCGGGCGCTCGGCGCACCACTCCCAACGTTCGCGCACCTTCCCATGATTCATGGACTCGACGGCAAGAAACTGAGCAAGCGTCACGGAGCGACGGCGGTGGGAGACTATCAGCACTACGGGCTGCTTCCGGGCGCGATGCTCAACTTCCTCGCACTGCTTGGCTGGTCCCCCGGTGGTGATCGCGAGGTCATGACCATGCCCGAGATGATCGAGCTCTTCAGCGTCGACGGACTCCAGAAAAAGGCAGCGATCTTCGATCCCAAGAAGCTGGAGTGGATGAATGGCCAGCATCTATCGATGATTCCGCTCGAGGACCTGGAGCCGCGCGTCACGCCGGCGATCGTAGTGGCGCGCCTCGCCACCGAAGAGGAGCTGGTCGAGCGCCGCGACTGGTACCTTCGGCTGTTGGACCTTCTCCGGGTTCGTTCGCGCACCATCGACGACATCGTGCGCCAGGCCGGGCCGTATTTTCTCGAAGACATTGAGTACGATCCAACGGCTGTCGCGAAAAACTGGAAAGACCCGGTGGAATCCTCCGACCTGCTGCGCGCAAGTCGTGAGGCGTTGGCCAGGACGTCGAATTGGGAGACCGCTGCGCTCGAGACCGCGCTGCGGGGACTGGCTGAGTCGAGAGGTGTCAGCGGGGGGAAGGTTTTTCAGCCGCTCAGGGTCGCACTCACCGGGCTGACCGTAAGCCCGGGAATCTTCGAAATGCTTATCCAGATGGGCCGGGATCTGTCGCTGAAGCGAATCGACAAGGCCTTAGCGGCTCTCGCGGGGTAGGAAAATGCGGGGCCGGTCAGGAAACTGTTGACCGGGTACGGTTCCGTACACAAATTAAATGACAGACGCGGGGACCCGAGCGTCGCGGGTCTCGCCACTTCCTAAGGACACTTCAGATGGCCGAGCCTTTAACAAAGCTCGAGAGCTCGGTGTACCACTACCTGCTCGACTTCACCGCTGAGAACACGTACCAGCCCAGCATTCGAGACATCGGGAAGCAGTTCAAGATCAAGTCGACCAAGACTGTCTCCGACCTGCTTCAGTCGCTAGCAAAAAAAGGTTACATCGAGCGAGATCCCTCCAGGTCTCGCGGCGTCAACCTCCTCGGATTCGGCGGCGCACTCCGCACTCAGCCAGTTCCCTACTACGGAAGAATCCACGCAGGCGAGCCGGCCCTGCTGCCGGAGCATCGTCAGGGATTCATCACAATCGATCGACGATTCGTTCCCTCGGAGGAAGTTTTTTTCCTCAAGGTGAAAGGGGACAGCATGGTTGGCAAATGCATCAATGACGGCGATTACGTCATGGTGAATCCAAAGCAGGATCCGCGCGACGAAGACGTCATCGCCGCTCGCATTGGTGAGGAGGCTAGCGTCAAGACCTTCGCACATCGGAATGGCTCCGTCGTGCTCGAGGCCGCCAATCCCGCCGAGCGCGACATCACGGTGGAGCCGGGAATGGATTTCGGAATACTCGGAGTCGTTTGTGGACTTTTCCGTCCGGGCTTCGACGCGAACCTCGGCGGAAATTCGCTCCAGGCGTAACCCGAGGAGGACTCGGTGCTCTAGCGGTCGGCGGAAGCCGACCGCTATTTGCTTCAGTGGATCGACGCAGTCCTACGTTGCAGTGAGCGTTCGGCCCCACGCGTACTATCAATTCGGGGGAGGCCTCGATGCCTGGAGAAACACCACGCGGGTCCGACGCACTGGGACCGTCGCTGAAGCAGCTCACTCCGGTTCTTATCGTCGATGCCGTCGAGCCCTGCGTGAAATTCTGGGTCGACAGACTTGGCTTCGCGGTTACGAACGAGGTTCCCGGACCTGATGGAAAGCTGATCTTCGCCAGCGTACAACTGGGAGCAATCGAGATCATGTACCAAACGCGGGCGAGCGTAATGGACGAGCGACCAGGCGCGGCGAAAGATCTGGTGGGCCACTCAGTCGCGTTATTCATCACCGTCGACAATCTCGATAAGGTGGAGAAGTCGCTCGCCGGCGCCCCTATAGTGAAGCCGCGGCACCAGACCTTCTACGGCAGCACCGAGATCTACGTCCGCGAGCCGGGTGGGAATACCGTCGGGTTTGCGCAGTTCTCCTAACCGGCAACTGAACGGGTGCGAGTAGTCAGTGGCGTAGATGCCAGTGACCAGTTCACGACCCCCTCAGGTGTCCGTATTATTCGCGCGGCTTCTGCTCCGACGGGCCGTCCTTCGTCTGCGATGACAACGGCGATGGCGGTGAGCCAGCCAGCGCGGCCGCCCGCTCCCGCTCTTTGCGCTCGCGAATGCTGCGCACAGCCTTCGTAAAGTCGGCTTCATTTATCGCCTGCCGGGCGTGCCACGCGATGTCGGAATTCATTGCGGCGTAGGCGCGGTCGCGCTGGATCGTCGTCGGATTGCCCTGAATGTTGAGCGGAAGCATCGCTAGCAAAGCTGTCGGAATGGAAACCGGCCCGAGGCGTATGGCGTGCCTGTCGATTCCCCACTTGTACCCACCCTTCTGGATCGTCCAATCCGTTGGGTCGCGACGCTGAGCTACCGCCGCAATCGAGTCGTTGTACGGAGCGATTGCATCCGCGATCAGGCTATCGAGTGTCTGCTTCACCGTCTTCGGGACGCTGACGACGTCACCCGGCGGCTCCCATACGCGAGGATCTGTGTACTGTGGCCTAACGCCCCTGGCCGGACCGCCCGTTCCAACGATAGGCCCGGTACCCTCTTCGTCCGTCGTCTTCGTCACCGGTCCCGACGGCGCTGGAATAGTGGTCGGAATCGTCACCGGCGCGACGACGTGTATCTCGCGCGGCGTTACCGGCTTGCCGTTCCCACCGCTTCGGCCCGGGACCGGAGTTTTGACCCCACCCGAGATCCTGACGAACCCGACGTGCTCATTGGGCGCCGCCTGCCGCTTTGTGGGCGACGACAGTTCCATGTTGACGATCAGCATCCGCATCAGCGCCACCGCAACCACGAGGTGCAAGCCGACGGAAACG
>JALYZH010000185.1 GCA_030948945.1 Gemmatimonadota bacterium
GCGCAGGGGGAAGGAGCGGACGGACTCGAGCTCAACTTCTCCTGTCCGCACATGGATCGCCGTGACATGGGATCCAACATCGGCAAGGATCAGGGGCTCTGCTCGGTGGTTACGGAGGCGGTGAGGGAAGTCGCGAAGGTTCCCGTCTGGTGCAAGCTCACTCCCGCCACTGCGGACATCGTGGTAGAGGCGGCAGCTTGCTTCCGCGGCGGCGCGGACGCGATCGTCTCGTCCAACACTTTCCCATCGATCCCGCTCATCGATCCCGAGACATTGGAATTCGAGATCAACGTCGACGGCCTGGTGTCGAGTGGCGGACTCGGCGGCCCGGCGATTCTCCCGCTGTCGCTGGCGAAGATGGCATCGCTTACAAAGGCATTTCCTGATCGCGCCTTCTCCGGAATCGGCGGGGTCTCCGATTTCAATCAGGCTGCTTCGTACTTCCTGCTTGGTTGCGGGACCGTTCAGGTCTGCACCGCCGCGATGCTCGACCAGGCGGTCGGCCCCAACGTTATCAAACGCCTCCTTTCGGGACTCGACAAGTTCATCCAAGAGCACGCCAAGGATGGCTGGAAGACCGTCGAAGATTTCCGCGGCATTCGCCGCGATAGAATCGTTCTCCAGTCGGAGATCAGGCGCCCTGATACGGCTGACTATCACTCGGGCTACGAAGGCGTGGAAGGCTACGCGTCGCCGCAGCCCGACGAAATCGCAGTGCGGGCATAGCGCATGACCGTCGCACGTACTTCACCGACGATCGATCGTGCCGCGCCGAGCAAGGGGGAGCGGCTGAAATCCGCGCGGCTGGAGATGCCGCCGTGCGACCATAAGCCGAAGAAGTACACGGGCCCATCGCGCGAAGAAGTTCTGGCGATGCGGAAGAAGTACACGAATCCGGCGGTCTTCACGCTGTACGGCGAGCCTTTGCTCATCGTCGAAGGGCACATGCAGTGGCTGTTCGACGAAACCGGGAAGCGATACCTCGACATGTTTGCCGGCATCGTCACCGTGTCGTGCGGGCATTGTCACCCGAAGATCGTTGCCGCAATCGAGAAGCAGGTTGAAACGCTGCAGCACGCGACGACGATCTACCTGCATCCCAATTTTCCGCTGCTGGCGAAGAAGCTCGCGTCGAAGATGCCGAAGGGCCTCGACGTCACCTACTTCGTCAACGATGGCAGCGAGGCGAACGACCTGGCCGTCACGATGGCGCGGCTGTACACCGGCAACACCGACGTCATCGCCCTGCGCAACGGGTATCACGGAGGGTCGCCGAGCGCGATGGGACTGACATCGCACAGCACCTGGAAGTATCCGGTGCCGGGCGCGCTGGGCGTTCATCACGCCGTCAGTCCGGATCCATATCGCAGTCAGTTCTCGGGAACGCCGGAAGAGATCGCAACCAAGAGCGCCGAAGATATTCTCGGGATCATCCGTTACTCGACGCCGGGAAAGATCGCGGCGTTCATCGCCGAACCAATCCAGGGCGTCGGAGGGGCGACGTACGGTGCGCGGAATTACCTGACCGAGGCTTACCGGGTCACGCGCGAGCACGGAGGGCTTTGCATTGCCGATGAAGTGCAAACGGGCTTCGGGCGCACGGGCGACCATTACTGGGGCTTCGAGAACTTCGATGTGATTCCCGATTTTGTCACCATGGCAAAAGGAATCGGCAACGGCGTGCCACTCGGAGCGGTGACGACGCGGATGGAGATCGCGCAGGCGCTGACTCAGCGGATTCACTTCAACACCTTCGGAGGCAATCCGGTTTGCATGGCGGCGGGTCTCGCAGTTCTGGATGTCATCGACGAGGACGAACTCCAGGAGAATTCACGCGTGCTCGGGAAGAGGCTCAAGGACGGATTCAGCCAGCTGATGGAGCGCCACCAATTGATTGGTGATGTGCGCGGGATGGGACTGATGCTCGGCGTGGAGCTAGTTCGAGACCGGAGCACGAAACAGCCAGCGAAGCAGGAAACCCTGGCGGTACTCGAAGCCGCGAGAGAGATGGGTGTGCTGGTTGGTAAGGGCGGCCTCGACGGGAACGTCTTGCGGATCAAGCCGCCGATGTGCATCACGGCCGCAGACGCCGACTTCACGCTCGACGTACTGGACCGCGCGCTCACCACGGCCGCGCACTAACAGAGAAGAGGAGTACTCGATCGGTGCAACTCGACCGGATCATCAAGGGTGGGAATGTCGTCACCCCTGCCGGCACTTTTACCGGAGACGTCGGAATCTCCGGGGAGAAGATCGCGGCGCTCGGCGTGAATCTCGACGCCGATAAATCGACAAAAGTGATTGACGCCAAAGGGCATCACGTCATCCCGGGCGTCCTCGACGTTCACGTTCACCTCGAGCTGCCTTTTTGCGGTACGGTCTCAGCGGACGATTATCGCTCGGGAACGCGCGCCGGTGCGCGGGGCGGCGTGACGAC
>JALYZH010000191.1 GCA_030948945.1 Gemmatimonadota bacterium
GCTTTTTGTTTTTTCGCAGCGTCACTCTCACCTGTCGTACTTGGAGGAGAACTGTGAAGCGGTTCATGAGAACATGACCCCGATCAATCAGGCAGATACCGCGTGGATGCTGGTTGCCACCGCGCTCGTGCTGGTGATGACGCCAGCCCTCGGATTCTTCTACGGGGGACTCGTCAGAGCGAAGAACGCGCTCAATACCATGATGATGAGTTACGTCGCGCTCGGCTTTGTCGGGATAGCGTGGAGCTTCATCGGCTACTCGTTCGCGTTTTCGACGGGCTCGGATTGGATTGGGGGATTGGACAACGCTTTCTTTCGGGGCGTTGGACTCGAAGCCAAAGGGACCATCCCTCACATTCTGTTCGCCGGCTATCAGGCAACATTCTGCGTAATCACCGCTGCACTCATCTCCGGCGCGATCGTCGAGCGCATGCGCTTCGGTCCGTACGTCGCCTTCATCACGCTATGGTCGGTACTGGTTTACGCGCCGATCGCGCACTGGGTGTGGGGCGGTGGCTGGCTCGGTAAACTCGGCGCCCTCGATTTCGCGGGTGGAACCGTTGTTCACGTCAACGCCGCCGCTGCGGCGCTCGTGGTCGCGGTCGTACTCGGCGCGCGGAAGGACTACGCGCGGCAGGCGATCATTCCGCAGAACGTGCCTTTTACGTTGCTTGGCGCCGGCCTTCTCTGGTTCGGATGGTTCGGCTTCAACGGCGGCAGCGCGCTCGCGGCGAATGCGTCTGCGGCGCTGGCCTTCGCCAACACGATGTTCGCCCCGATGGGGACACTGGTCGTGTGGAGCCTGCTGGACATCACGCGCACGAAGAAGACGACGGCGGTCGGCGCGGCCACCGCCATCGTCGTGGGCCTGATCGCGATAACTCCCGCGGCGGGTTTTGTGAGCCCAGTGTCCGGAATCGTGCTCGGCGCAATCGCCGCGGTTCCCAGCTACTTCACCATTCTCTGGAGAGCGGGTACGAGGCTCGATGATTCTCTCGACGTGATAGCGGCGCACGGCGTCGGCGGAACGGTGGGAGCCCTGCTCACCGGAGTTCTCGCGCAAAAAATCTGGAATGGTACGGCCGATGGCGCGTTGTTCGGCAATCCAAAGCAGTTCGGTATCCAGTTAGTTGCAGTCGTGGCTACACTTCTCTATAGCGTTGTTGGAACGTTCGTGATTCTCAAGGCGATCGCGTTGGTCGCGCCTCTCCGCGCCAGCCAGAAAGAGGAAGGAATCGGAATGGACGTCACCCAGCACGGGGAAGAGGCGTACAGCAGAGGCGAAGGCGCGATTCTCGTTCATCCCGACAGAGGCTGATATATGAAGCTCGTCGTAGCGATCATTCGACCGGAAAAACTCAACGAAGTACTCGAAGCATTGTACCGGGCCGAAGTGCGTGGACTCACGATCAGCCGAGTCCGCGGTCATGGCGGAGAAACCGAAGCAGTCGAGACCTATCGGGGCACGACGGTAAAGGTGGAGCTGCATGACAAGGTGAGGCTCGAGATCGGCGTCTCCGACCCGTTCGTCGAACCAACAGTGCGCGCGATTCTTTCAGCCGGCGCGACCGGGGAAGTGGGGGACGGCAAGATCTTCGTGATCCCTGTCGAGAAGGTCTACCGAATTCGTACCGGCGAGGAAGATCGGTCGGCGGTTACTCCGGTAATCGGCGAAGAGACCAGAGCCTAGCTGCCTGCAAGCCGGAACACGCAGAAGGCGTAGGGAGCAATCTGTCCCAGCGGCACGGAGTTGCTCTCCCCGGTGGATACCCCCGGGGAGCAGCCGCTGGACGGGTCCTCGTAAATCCGCTCGAATTTGCTCATGAAGCTCGCACCACTCCCGGGCGCCAGTGTCACGCTTGCCTGCGGAATCGCGACAGCTCCAAAATTGACCACGATCAGCACGGTTTCCGTCGGCGAGCGGCGAACGAAAGCCGCAATTGCGGCATCACTCGCCGATCCAACCAGAAGTGCTCCGCTATTGAGAGCCGGGTGCTCGCCGCGAAGGTGAATCAGTCGGCGGTAGTGATTCAATAGCGAGCCTGCATCCCGGTCCTGCGCCTGGACGTTCGTGACGCTCCAATCGGGTTGCGGGCTTTCCCACGGCGTACCCGTCGTGAATCCGGCGCCAGGCTCACTGCTCCACTGCATTGGAGTCCGGATCTGCTCGTCCGGCTTCGGCCCGATCATCCCGATCTCCTCACCGTAATACACGAACGGGAGTCCGGGCAGCATGAGCATCGCGCTCGCCGCTATTCTCGCTCGAGCGCGATCGCCAGCCAGTAGCGTCATCACGCGAGGTTGGTCGTGATTGGTTAGGAACGGAGACCACCTTCCCGCCGGGAAGAGCGCGTTGGCCTCTACGACCGCATTGAGAAATGAAGCCGCGGCTCCCGTACGTGCCGCCTCCACCGTTCCGCTCGCAACGTCAAACGCGAAATAGGCGTCGAGCTGATCCGGATAATACGACGAGAGGATCTGGGCGGACCCATCCGCCATCTCGCCAATCGTGAACGATGACGGCGCTGTCTTCCGGATCGCGGCTCCGAGCTGGCGCAAAACGTCGTGGGTCCCGCGACTATGCTTTAGCTGGCTCCCCTCCTCGACCAGATATGGAATTGCGTCGAAGCGAAAGCCATCGGCGCCCATATCTGTCAGCCAATGCCGTGTCACGTTTTCCATCTCGCTCAAGACCGCGGGCGCCTGATAGTTGAGATCCGGCATCCCCGACCAGAAAACGCCGTAGTAGTACTCGTCGCGCACTGGTGACTTGTGCCACGCTTCCTGTCCCCACGGTCCCGGCTGATTCGGCTTTACGGAAGACCAGCGGTACCAATCGCGGTAAGGGCTCGCCGGCCCCTGTAGCGCAGACTGGAAAAACGGATGTTGACTCGAAGAGTGATTGGGAACGAAGTCGACGATCACGTGAATTCCTCGACGGTGAGCTTCCCGCATGAGCTGCCGGAAATCCTCATCGGTGCCGTAGCGCGGGTCCACGTGGTAGTAGTCGGTTACATCGTACCCGTGATAGCTCACCGACTTGGAGATCGGCATCAACCAGATGCAGTTGGCGCCGAGGTCGGTGGTGCCGTGCGGATTTCCGTCGTTGATGTAATCGAGTCGCGAGGTAAGTCCGCGAAGGTCGCCGATCCCATCGCCGTCAGCATCTACGAAAGAACGGACGAAGACCTCGTAGCAGACGCCGTCCCGCCACCACTGTTTCTGGTCGGTCGCAGCAGTGGCCTCGACCGGAGAACTGCTGCAGGCGAGTGTGAGCGACGCCCCAGCCAGTGCGAGCCAGCGGATTCTTCGCGCGGACCAAGTCATTCGTGTAAATGTGCCGGCGGGTCGCAGGATTCGTTAGCGCCCAATCCTCTCCGTTCAGGTCCGTCAGACTGGCGACCCCGGCCTACTCGGTATTACTCTCCAACCAAGTCGAGCGTCGATGCCACGAGCGCCCTGTGGCCGGCGGCGCTGACCGTTCCATTCAAGTCCAGGAGGCTTTTCTTTGTTGCGCTATTTGTTCTTGTTCCTCGTCGCCATCGTGTTGACCAGCTCTTGCACCCAGTCCACGAAACGTCCCGGCCAGCGGCCCACTCCGGTCGTGCACGATACGGTAACCGTCAGAGATCCGGACCTGGACAAGCGGCTTGCGCGGGTCGAGCTGCTCCTGCTCGCGAGGGATGCACAGATCGAAGATCTCCAAGCCAAGCTCGAAGACGCGCGAGCCGAAGTTGTGCGCGCGATGGCCAAGCTTCAGACGGTGGCAAGCCGGGCGCAGGCAGCATCTGCAATGGCGGAAGCCGAGGTCTCGCTTCAATCGATGAAAGCCAGCGCGGCAGAGGAGCCGCCCGAGGCCGAGCAGGTCACGAAATTGGTGCGCCAAAGCGCGACGGAATTCGACAAGCAGAACTACGCTGGCGCGCTCTACCTGGCCAATCAGGCGAAGACTCTGGCGTCGTCGTACCGCGGTCGTCTCTCGTTAGGAAACCGCGAAGTGGCGCGTCCCGGTGAGACCCCGTTCGCTGTACCCATTCGGTTGAAGATGACCACTCGCGGCAACATCCGCGAAGGTCCGGGGACCGGTTTTCCTATCTCGTTCTCGGCGGAGGCGGGAACGATACTGACGGGTTACTCGTACGCCGATGAATGGATTCGGATCAGGGACGAGCGCGGGCGAACGGGCTGGGTCTTTCGGAATCTCGTCAGCCGGCCGGATTAGGTGCCGGTCTTAGCCAGCCTTCGGGCGCGCACAGTTCGGTCGCGTCCCTCCCGTTTCGCCTGATAGAGCGCTTCGTCCGCGACGGCGATGATCGCCTCCGCGTTGTCGGCATCCTCCGGGAACGCTGCTACTCCGATACTCAGAGTTATCTTCCGGCCGCTGAACTTCTTCGCCGCCACGCGCGCGCGGATGTGCTCTGCAACCTCTAGTGCCTCGGACGGAGCCGTGTCCGGCAGGATGATGACGAACTCCTCGCCCCCATAACGCGCGCAAC
>JALYZH010000209.1 GCA_030948945.1 Gemmatimonadota bacterium
CTCAATATCGTAGACGGAAAGGTGACATATCCCGCTGTCGCTGAAGCATTCGGCTTGCCGTTTACTCCACCCGATTCATATTTGAACTAATGCGATTTCCATTCTTCAAGCCGGGCGCCCTCTTCCCGGCTAACGCGATCGCCGTCGATCTCGGCACCGCAAATACACTGATCTACGTGAAGGGCGAAGGCATCGTGCTGAACGAGCCTTCCGTCGTCGCGCTCGATCGCGAAACGAGGAAAATCAAGGGCGTGGGGCTCGAGGCGAAGCGCATGCTCGGGCGCACACCTGAAGGTGTAATCGCCGTGAGACCGATGAAGGATGGCGTCATCGCCGACTTCGACGTCACCGAGAAGATGTTGCGCTACTTCCTGGCTTTGATCATCGAGAATCACGTCTTCAAGGTGAAGCCGCGCGTCATCGTCTGCGTTCCGTCGGGTATCACCGAGGTGGAGAAGCGCGCCGTGCGCGACTCCGCGCTGGGCGCCGGCGCCAAGGAAGTCTTCATGGTCGCCGAGCCGATGGCGGCCGCGATCGGAGTTGGTCTCCCGGTCGAGACGCCAACGGGAAACATGGTGATCGATATTGGTGGCGGCACTACCGAGATCGCCGTCATCGCCTTGTCGGGAATCGTGAGCGACACGTCGATCCGTACTGGGGGCGACGAGCTGGACATGGCAATCGTGCAGTTCATGAGGAAGAACTACAATCTGCTGGTCGGCGAATCGACCGCGGAGCAGGTCAAAATCCAGATCGGGTCCGCCGCTCCGGTCGGGGATGAGAGGGAAATGGACGTCAAAGGCAGGGATCTTGTATCGGGGATCCCGAAGACGGTGCGCGTGCACTCGTCGGAGATCCGCGATGCGGTGCAGGAGCCCATTCAGCAGATCGTCGACGCCGTGCGTCGCGCACTGGAGATCACCCCGCCCGAATTGGCCGCCGACATTGTCGATCGCGGCATCGTGATGACGGGCGGTGGGGCTCTCATTCGCGGCCTTGATGTCCTGTTGTCGCAGGAGACTGGTCTTCCGATACACGTCGACGAGGATCCTCTGACCTGTGTGGTGCGGGGTACAGGCCGTATACTTGATGACGAGGCAAAGTACTGGTCTGTCCTAGCGACTTGAGGTAACACGTGGCCCGCGCCATAAGAAGCAACACCCGGATCGATCTAATAGTTCTTGCAACGTGCATCGTTCTGGCGCTCGCGGCCCGCGCCCTACCGAATACGATGCGCGACCCCGTGGCGACGGGAATGCGGCGCTCTTTCCTTGCCCCGCTGGTTCTTCTCCAGGAGAGAGCCGAGAAGGGCCGTCAGTCGCTTCTCTCGGCCGACGCGAAGCAGACTTACCTCGATAGTCTCTCCCTGAACGCCATGAAGGCCGGCTCGCTCGAGGGCGAGAACGACCGGCTCAGAAAGATCATTGGCCTGGGCTCGCGGGTGCGCTGGGGCTTTATCCCCGCTGAGGCGCTCCACGGGCGCGGGGTACGCGACGAGACCACGGTCATTCTGAGCGCCGGCTCGCGCGCTGGGATCAGCCGACTAAGCCCAGTCATCGCGCCGGAAGGGCTCGTGGGCGTGGTCGATCAGGTCGATCCGACCATGAGCCACGCGATGCTGTGGACACACCCGGATTTCCGGGTCAGCGCCATGTCGCCGGATGGAACCGCCTTCGGAATCGCCCAGGCCCACCTTGGTGGTGCGACGGGCGGTTATCTCCTCGAGCTGAGAGGTGTTCCGTTCAGAGCGACGCTCAAGCCCGGGTCGATGATTGTGAGCTCGGGATGGGGCGGGGTATGGCCGCGCGGAATTCCCGTCGGAACCGTTCTCCAGGAGATCAAGACGACGGAAGGCTGGGCCCGGACCTATCTGCTTCGCCCCGCAGTCAATCCGTCCGATGTTTATTCTGTGATGATCCTCCGTCGGGACCGATTGGCGAAGGGGCTGGACGGCGTCTGGCAGAACGTCGCGGAGGTCAATGCGGCGACACAGCGGATCCTGGTGTCTGGAGATTCCGCCGCCAAAAGTGCCGCGCTTGCGGAGGCTGCTGCGAGGAGAGCCGTACTTGACAGCATGGCTCGCGCAAACGGAACCGTGCCGGCCGGCGCAACCGACAGCACCCGTGCTCTTACTCCGCGTCCGGCGCCGATACGACGTCCGACGCCAGTCACGGATTCAGCTCGGGTCGACACGGTTCGCCGCGATACGACCAGGCGCGACACAGTTCCTCCGCCCGCCAATCCGCTCCAGCCGGGAGTGCCGCGATGAACGTGGGCGGAGCGATTCGCGCGATAATCAGCTTCCTCATATTCGTCGTTCTTCACTACACGCTCCGTCCGCTTCTCGGATGGCGTGCGCCGATGGATTTCCTCGTGCTGGCGCTCCTTCTTGCTTCGGTCAGAGTGAGACCATCCACGGCAGCGGTGATCGGCTTCGTCCTTGGACTCCTGTCCGACTCTCTCGCACCCGACGCGCTCGGCGCTGGCGCAATCGCGATGACAGTCGTGGGGTTTGGGGCTTCGTACCTCAAAGCGGTGTTCTTTGCTGACAATCTCGTCCTCAACGCCTTCTTCTTTTTCCTCGGGAAGTGGGTGTTCGACATCCTCTACTTCATTGGTGAGCAGCGGGTACACGGTGTGGAGTTGGTGCAGCAGTTGCTCTTGTGGTCACCGCTCTCGGCGGCGGTGACTGCGGCCGTGGGCGTCCTGTTACTGTTCATAATGCGTCCACTACTCGAGCCGACTCCCGCATGAGCTTTCATCCGAATGACGTAGCCCGGCGAGCTCGCATGAGCTCGCTGGCTCTCGTTCTCGGATTTCTGTTTCTGGTTGGTGCGTTTTTCAAGACGCAGGTCATTCAGAACAGACAGTACGTGATGCAGTCGGAGGAAAATCGACTGCGTCCCATTCCGCTGCCCGCACCGCGCGGAATCATTTACGACCGGCACGGCGAGGTGATCGCCGAGAATCTTCCGGCGTACTCCGTCTCGATCACGGCGCCGAACGTGGACAGCTTGCGCGCTGCGCTCACCCAGCTTGCCCCGACGCTGCAGCTCGATCAGTACCAGATCAACGCGGCGATCCGTCGTTACCGGCGCGCGCCGACGCGCCCGACTGTGGTCCTTCCTGATGCGTCGATCGACATCGTCTCGGTGCTCGAAGAACACCGGCTCGACTTCCCCCGACTCATCATCCAGTCGGTACCGAAGCGCTACTACCCCGATGGTCCGATGGTCGCGTCGTTCGTCGGATACACGGGCGAAATCACCGAATCGGACCTGAACGATCCGAAGTACGCGAGCTACAAGCCCGGACAGGAAATCGGCAAGGCAGGTCTCGAGAAGCAGTACGAGGCGATTCTGCACGGTAAGGAAGGCGTCCGCTTCGACGAAGTCGATGCGCGCGGACGGCCGGTGCGCGGAGAAGGGCCGCGGCCGGATCTGACTCCAGTCGGTGCGCCGCCTCTCTACACGAACATAGATCTCGATCTTCAAAAGTTCACGGTTGGAATTTTCGCCGACTCGCTGCAGGGCGGCGCGGTTGCTATCGACCCCACGACAGGTGAAGTGCTGGCGCTCTACAGCGCGCCGAGCTGGGATCCGAACAAGTTCACCGGCGGAATTCCCGCCGACTACTACAAGCAGCTGCTCGAAGACAAGCGCCGCCCCCTGGTGAACAAGGCGATTCAGGGACGCTACCCGCCAGGCTCGACGTTCAAGCTTGCGACGTCCGTGATCGCGCTCAAGGATGGACTCGTCGGATTGAAGGAGCACATGCCGGTTTCGTGTACCGGCGGACTTCAGTACGGCTCACGGTACTTCCGCTGCTGGGAGAAGAAGGGACACGGTTCCCTCGACCTAGAGGGAGCGATCAAGCACTCCTGCGACGTCTACTTCTACCAGCTCGGCCTGAAGGTCGGCCTTTCGAGAATGATTGCCGGCGGAATCTCGCTCACGATGCGTGACAAGTCGGGAATCGACCTGCCGGAAGAGAATCAGCCGTTCTGGCCGTACGCGATCGATTACTACAACAAGAAGTACGGTCGCAACTGGAGTAACGCGGAAACGTTGAACCTCGCGATTGGTCAGGGCGCGAATTCACAGACAGTGGTGAACATGGCCAAGTTCTACACGGCGCTCGCCACGCAGGGCCAGTTGTCGCGGCCCGAGATCGCGCATCTCGTTCCACAGCGGAGGCAGGTCTACAATCTGAGTCAGGAGCAGGACTCGGTTCTGCTGGAAGGACTGAAGGCCGTGCTTGAAGCAGGCGGTACGGCGGGCGCATCGGCGATTCAGGGTCTCACGCTTGCTGGCAAAACCGGCACAGCGCAGAACAGCGGCGGCGCCGATCACGGATGGTTCGTCGGATTCGCTCCTGCTGATCATCCCAAGATCGTGGTCGCAGTGCTGCTCGAATTCGGTCTGCACGGATCGCGTGCCGCGCACATCGCGTCGGCCATCATCGGCCACTACCTGAAAGTTGGGCCGATCCAGGCCGTCATGGACGAGGGCTGATGAGCAGGCCAATCGTTTCTGATTATCGTTTGCTCGCCGCCGCTGGAATACTTTCGGTGTTCGGCGTCGCCATGGTTTACTCAGCGGGGCAAACGGATACTCCGACAGCCGTCGCGCACGCCTACAAGTCGCAAATCCTGTGGTTGCTCATCGGGCTGGGTTTCGCCTACGCGGTCACTCATTCGTCCGTGCGATTCATCGAATGGATGACGGTTCCTCTGTACGCGTTCTCTATTTTCCTTCTTGCGCTCACGCTTGTCATCGGGAAAGGCGCCGGGACTGCCGCCAGCACCAAGAGCTGGCTCGCCATCGGGAGCCACCGCCTCGGACAGCCATCGGAGATAGCAAAAGTCACAGTGGTGCTGATGCTCGCCAAGGTTCTGTCGGCGCGCAGAGAATCGGCGCGATCGCTGCTCGACTTGTGGAAGCCCGCGATCGTTGTCGGAATTCCGTGGGTCATCATCATGCTTCAGCCCGATCTTGGAACCGGCATCGTATTCATCGGGATTTTCTTTGCGATGCTCTATTGGTCCGGCGTCGCATGGCCGCTCCTCCTTCTCATTGCGAGTCCGGCGATCAGCCTCATTCTCTCCTTCAGCGTTGGGCTTTGGGGAGCGTGGTTCTTCATTCTGCTCGCGCTAGTGCTGTGGTATCGCCCGTACCTCATTGAAGGGATCGTGCTGATGGTGCTCAACGTCGCTACCGGCGTCGTTGCACCCATCATGTGGGAGAAGCTCGCGCCGTACCAGCAGAACCGCTTGAAGACTTTCATCGATCCAACCGCTGACGTGCGTGGGTCGGGGTACCACGTCATCCAGTCGAAGGTCGCCATTGGCTCGGGCGGACTCTTCGGTCAGGGCTACACCCTGGGAACGCAGAAGCGTCTCGCGTTTCTTCCGGAGCAGCACACCGACTTCATTTTCTCCGTCGTTGGAGAGGAGCTGGGCTTCATTGGCGTAGGGGTCGCGCTCGCACTATTCCTCTGGCTGTTCCTCCGCATCACCCAGGTGGCCGAGAGGGCGAACGATTCCTACAGCAGCCTCGTGGCGTTCGGGCTGATGTCCGGGTGGTTCGTGCACGTGCTCGTCAACGTCGGAATGACGCTCAACCTGATGCCGATCACCGGCATTCCGCTCCCGTTCTTCAGCTATGGCGGGTCGTTCATGCTCGCGAGCTGGTTAGCCGTTGGCATCCTTATGCGGATCTCGGGCGAGGGTCGCGGTAGCGCTCTGTCGTTGCGGGGCTATTAACTCCGGCCTCTTCGGGCATCCTGGCGCTCGCTTGATCTGATTGCATCGCGCGGGGTCGGCGACGGGTGTCCTCTTCGGCCGCTCGTCCTCGCCTCGCGGCTTCGCCGCGACGGCAGCCGGCTTCGCTCGGCGCCTGGGCTGCGGAGCGTCCTACGAGGACACCCGTCGCC
>JALYZH010000233.1 GCA_030948945.1 Gemmatimonadota bacterium
TGTGCTGCGCGTATTCGGCGTCGCTCTCGTTACCGACGGGACCCGAGATGATGAGCGGAGTCCGCGCCTCGTCGATGAGCACCGAGTCCACTTCGTCGACGATCGCGTAGACGTGGTTGCGCTGAACTCGCTGCTCCAGCGACTGCACCATGTTGTCGCGCAGGTAGTCGAAGCCGAACTCGTTATTGGTCCCGTAGGTGATGTCGCACTCGTACGCCGCGCGACGCTCCTGGGTGCCGGGCTCCGTGTCGTCGAGGCAGCCGACCGACAGGCCGAGATGCTTGTAGACGTGACCCATCCACTCGGAGTCGCGTCGTGCCAGGTAGGAATTCACCGTGATGAGGTGCGCGCCTTTTCCCGGGAGCGCGTTCAGGTACAACGGCAGAGTCGCGACCAGCGTCTTTCCTTCACCCGTGGCCATCTCGGCGATACGCCCGTCGTGGAGCTGGATGCCTCCCATCAGCTGTACGTCGTACGGGATCATGTTCCAGTCCATCTCCTGGCCGGTGACCATCACCTTGGTCCCAACCAGTCGACGCGCCGCTTCACGCACGGTGGCGAAAGCCTCCGGCAACAGCTCATCGAGGACGTCCACGATGGCCTTCCGAAGCTCGGCTTCCACCCCGCCGCGTCCATCGATCCCGCTCAGCTCGTTGTCGATCTGTTCGCGCTCGGCCGGATCGGTCGCGACCCGCTTGCGGTCACGGAGCCCGGCGATGCGCGCCTCGATGTCAGCAGTGACCTCGCTGATGCGCGAGCGAAATTTCTCGGTCTGACCGCGAAGCTCTGCCTCCGAAATGGTCTGGAGCCGGGCGTACTGCTCGTTGATCTCGTCGACGATCGGTTGAACGCGCTTGCGCTCACGATCATGGCGAGTTCCGAACACTCCGCTCAGCAGGCCTGTCAACATTTACCGAATTTCCCCAGACGGTCTGCCCGTCTCAACGATAGAGCCCGCGAGCTTCGATGAACCATTCGACGCTTTCGGGCACGAATCCCTTGATTGATTTTCTTGCACGGCGACGCTCTCTGATCTCCGTGGAAGACACATCCACCCTCCGCGTCGACACCGTTACCACACCTTCCGCCGCTATTTCAGCGCGAACCCCACTGGTTTCGGATCTCTCCATCGTGGCGAGCGTCGCCAGCTCGCGAATCCGGTCCGAATTTCGCCACTTCGGAAAGCCAGCCAGCGCGTCCTTGCCCAGCAAAAGAAAGAGCTCCGCCCCCTTGTACCGCTCCGCCAGATGCTCGAGCGTGTCAACCGTGTAAGATAACCCTTTACGGTTGATTTCTGCGTCGTCGACGGCGTAATTCGCGTCGTCAGCGATCGCGAGGCGCACCATCTCCAGCCGGTCCTGAGCGGTCGCGACGGGAGGCGTATCAACCTTGAATGGTTGTGCGCCAGCGGGAATGAAAATCAGTCTATCCAGGTGGAGCGCATCGCGTGCATCGGCGGCCAGAAGCAGATGACCGACGTGGGGTGGATCGAAAGTGCCGCCGAAGACCCCTATTCGCACACGGCTACGTCGCTGGCGTCGACGGCGCGGGACCGCACGCCTTGCTCACGTCACGGTCGTTGGGGTAGGCCTTGCGCATCGCATCACAAAGATCGCGTGCGTCCTCGGTGTACTTGATCGCCCGGTAGGCCTCCAGCAAACGCAGATAGGCATCCTTTGTCCTGGGTGCGCTCGGATGGGCCCGAATCACATCCTTGAAGTAAAGAATCGCCGAGTCGTACGCTTTCCGCTTGAGATAGAGATACCCGGTTGTGTAGTCCTTCTCCGCCAGCCATTCGTCGAGCTTGCCAAGCTCCTTCTGCGCCGGGGCGGCAAATGGGGACTCAGGATAGCTGGCGAGGAGAGACTGATACGCCGTCACAGCGTTGTTCCCGTACGTCGCGTCGAGCTCGGGATGTCTCCATTCCTTCTGGTACGCGAGGCCGGAGAGATAGAGCGCGTCGTCAACCAAGCTATCCTGAGGGAAGGCGTCGATCAGACGGTTGTAGGTAGCGGCAGCCAGCAGATTCTGTCCCTGCTTGGACTGGGACTGCGCGAGGTAGTAGAACGAGAGCGGCAGCCGCGGATCGCGCGCGGGCAGGTCGAGTGTGAGTTTCTCGAACGCCTTCGCCGCGTTGTCGTATCGACGCGCCTTGTACTCCACCGTCGCAGCCTGGTACAGCTTGTCGGCGTTGGTGTAAATCTTGGGATCGAATGGGGGCTTGCACGCCAGCGGTGCCGCGAGCAGCAGAGCCAGCAATAGCGGTCTGAATCTCAACATCCGAATGATATTACCCTCTGCCGTCGAGCATGTTCATACGGATGGGCGTCCGATGGAATAGTATCGCACGCCCAGGTCCCGCATTTTCTCGACGTCGTAAAGATTCCGGCCATCGACGATGACCGGCTGCTTGAGCGTGCGCTTGACCCGCTCGAAATCCGGATGGCGGTATTCGTTCCAATCCGTGACCACAACCAGCGCGTCCGCACCAGGGAGCGCCTCATAGTTAGTCTCTGCATAATCTATTCGGTTGCCGAGCAATCCCCGCGCGTGCTTGAGGGCAGCCGGATCGTGCGCGCAGACCGACACTCCTTCGTCCAGCAGCGCCCTGATGAGTGTAAGCGAAGGGGCGTCACGCATATCGTCAGTCCCCGCCTTGAAGGCGAGGCCCCAGACGGCGACGCGGCGCCCGCGCAGTGCCTCGCCCAGAGCGGACCGAATCTTGGTCAGCAGAACTCGTTTCTGGCGCTCGTTGGCCGATTCCACCGCCGTCAACACATCGAGCGGCACGCCACACTCTGCACCCATCTGCACCAGCGCCTTCACATCCTTGGGGAAACACGAGCCGCCGTATCCGGGCCCGGGAAACAGAAATGACTGCCCAATCCGCGAGTCGCTCCCGATTCCGCGTCTCACGAAGTCGACGTTGGCGCCCAGTTTGTCGCAGAGATTGGCGATCTCGTTCATAAACGAGATACGAGTCGCAAGCATCCCGTTGGCGGCGTACTTGGTCATCTCAGCCGACGAGATGTCCATCAGCAGCACCGGCTTGCCGGTGCGGACGAACGGCGCGTAAATCTCCGTCATCACTCGCCGTGAGTGATCCGAATCCACGCCTAGGACCACGCGATCGGGACGCATGAAGTCCTCGACAGCGTTGCCTTCCTTCAGGAATTCGGGATTGCTGCAAACGTGGAACGGGAATTTCGCGGTGCGGCCGATGGCCTTTGCTACCTTCGCCGCGCTTCCGACGGGAACCGTCGATTTCGTCACGACTACGATCTCTCGGGCCATGTGCCGGCCGATGAGATCCGCGACCTCGAGCACGTGCTTGAGATCGGCTGCTCCGTCTTCATCCGAAGGAGTTCCCACCGCGATGAAGATCACATCGGCTGATGCGATCGCTTCCGGCAGATCCGTCGTGAACGCCAGACGCCGTTCCTTCTGATTCCGCGCAACGAGAGTCTCGAGCCCTGGCTCGTAAATGGGAATCTCGTCCTTCTTGAGGCCGTCGATCTTCGTTTTATCGATGTCGGCGCAACACACGTTGCTGCCGGTCTCAGCGAGACATGCGCCCACGACGAGTCCGACGTAGCCGGTTCCAATTACCGATATGTTCACGGGCTGATCGAGTTAGGCAGTTGCGTAGGACGCTGTTGATGCGAGCGAGACGATTCTACCCTTCCCCTTCGTGAGCTTCGCCGTGGCGTTCCGGGTGTCGACTACCACTCCGGCAAGATCCACCACGCGCTGGTAGTCGACCGAGGAGTGATCAGTGACGATCACGACTGCATCGGCGCTGGAGATCTCCTTGTCGGTAAGCGAGACACTGGCGTGCTCGTGTCCGTCTTCATTGAATTTCGGCACGAAGGGATCGTGATACAGCACCTTGGCGCCCTGGCTCTCCAGGAGGCGAATCACGTCGAGCGCGGGGCTCTCACGCGTGTCGCCGATGTCCTTCTTGTAGGCGACGCCCAGTACGAGGATGCGACTTCCATTCACCGCTTTCTTCTCTTCGTTGAGTGCCTGCGCGACCTTTCGCACGACCACTGCCGGCATCTCGCTGTTGATCTCGCTAGCCAGATCGATGAAACGCGTCTTGTAATTGAGGGTTCTCATCTTCCAGGCGAGATAATGCGGATCGAGCGGAATGCAGTGCCCGCCGATTCCGGGTCCGGGCGTGAACTTCATGAATCCGAACGGCTTGGTCGCCGCGGCCTCGATCACTTCCCAGATGTTCACACCCAGCTTCTCGCACACGATCGCCATTTCGTTCACCAGTCCGATGTTGACGGACCGGAAGGTGTTCTCGAGCAGCTTCACCAGCTCCGCGGTCTCGGTACTCGAAACAGGAACGATCGTGTCGAGGCATGTGGCGTACAGTGCGCTCGCGATCTCTGTGCAGGCAGGAGTAATTCCGCCGACGATCTTCGGAGTGTTCTTCGTATTCCACAGCGGGTTGCCTGGATCGACACGCTCCGGGCTGAACGCCAGGAAGACATCCTCACCGACAGTAAGTCCGGCAGCTTCAAGCTTGGGCTGCATCAGCTCTCTCGTCGTGCCCGGGTAAGTGGTGCTCTCGAGTATTACAACGACGCCGGGACGGCAGTTGCGTCCGATCGCATCCGCGGCCGCTAGCACGTAACCCATGTCCGGATCGCGAGTCTTCGCCAGTGGAGTGGGAACGGCAATCGATACCGCGTCCATCTCCTTCATTCTCGATTCGTCACTCGTGGCTTCGAACTTCCCCGCCTTCACCAGGCGCGCAACCTCCGCGCTCGGCACGTCCTGGATGTGCGACTTTCCGAACATCAGCCCCTTCGCGACTTTCTCGCTGACGTCGTAGCCGATAACCTTGAATCCCGCCTTCGCAAACTCCAGTGCGAGCGGCAGCCCGACGTAGCCGAGCCCCACGACCCCGATGCAGGCCGTCCTGTTCTCTATTTTGGCGAGGAGCTGATCCTTTACTTGCACTTTGTGTCTCTATGATGGAGATAGTTTTTCAGCGTCCGTAAAAGCCACGGACCGCTTCGATCACTTCGTCCAGCTGCGACTGATTCAGCTCTGGGTAGACGGGCAGTGAGATGACTTCGCGGGTAGCGCGCTCACTCTCCGGAAACGCTCCGCGCTTGTAGCCGAGGTACTCGAAACAGGGCTGCAGGTGGAGCGAGAGCGGATAGTAGATAGCCGAGCCGATTCCCTTCGACTTGAGATGCTGCTGCAAATCCTCTCGACGGGCGACACGCAACGTGTACTGGTTGTAGATGGATTCGTTGGCAGGGTCGATTGTCGGAGTCCGTATGCCCTCTACATCGGCGAACGCGGCGTTGTAGTACGCGGCGTTTTTGCGTCTCGCCGTACTCCACGACGACAGCATCGGCAGCTTGGCTGACAGAACGGCGGCCTGGAGCGCGTCGAGTCTGCTGTTATACCCCACCTCTTCGTGGTAGTAGGTCTTCAACCCGCCATGGGTCCGCAGGCGACGCACGCGAGTGGCAAGATCGTCGTTCTGCGTCACCACCATCCCGCCGTCGCCGTACGCGCCGAGATTCTTCGAGGGAAAAAAGCTGAACGTTCCAATTGTCGGTGCCTCCCCGGCCATCACCCATTTGTCGTTCACCTTCCGGCGCGCTCCGATCGTCTGGGCCGCGTCCTCGATCACGGGCAGCTCACCAGCGGCATCCATGATGGATTCCATCGGGGCCATCTGCCCGAAGAGATCGACTGCGATGATCGCGCGCGTAGTCGGCTTGATGCCAGACGCAATCGTCTCGCCGGAAAGATTGAACGTGTCCGGATCGATGTCGGCAAAAACCGGCCGTGCACCGACGTTGTGGACGGCGCCGGCAGTCGCGAAGAACGTGAATGGCGTGGTGAGGACCTCGTCCCCCCGACCAATGTCGAGCGCGCGAAGGGCGAGGAGAATCGCGTCGGTTCCGTTGGCGCATCCGATTGCGTGCGTCGTCTGCGAGAGCTTGGCGACCTCGCGTTCGAGACGCTCGACGGGCTCGCCAAGGATGAACGCCTGTTCCTCGACGACCTTCATCATCGCGTTCAAAACCGATTCGCGGATCGTCGCGTGTTGTGCCTTCAGATCGAGAAGTGGTACGGCCATATATCTATAGTGAGGAATTGGAGCCGATAGAACTGTTAAAGATACATGAGTCGGGGTTAGACTTGCGCCCGTAAAGGCAGGGGAACTTCGCGGCCCGTCTTGGCCGACTCGTAAATGCCGAGGATCAACTCCAGAGACTTCCGGCCGGCGCGACCGTCGGTGTCCGGCTTGGCCTCGCCCCTGAGCACCGCCAGCACATTTCTGTAGTAGCCCTGGTGCCCCAGCCCGTAAACATTGGGAGGATTCGTGTTCGCGCTCTCAATGAGCTTGTCGTCATCGTCGTACTCGGCGAATTCCCAGTGCTCGATCTTGTTGACCGCCGTGCCCCCGATCTTGGCGGACCCCTTCTCTCCCAGAATTGTGAGCGAGCCCTCGAGATTCCGCGGATAGGCGAGCATGGTCACCTCGATGGTGCCCAGCGCGCCGGAGCGGAATTTCAGGATGGCAACACCGGAATCCTCGGTCTCGATCCGCCTCGCGAGCGTCGCGGTCTTCGCCATCACGCTTTCCACGGGTCCCATCAGCCATTGAATTAGATCTACGTAGTGCGACGCCTGATTCATGAACGCTCCGCCGTCGAATTCCCACGTCCCGCGCCACGGCGCTTGATCGTAATACTCCTGCGGGCGTGCCCAGTGGACCGTGCAGCTCGCCATGTAGATGCGGCCGAAACGGTTGCGATCGACAGCGCGCTTCAACAGCTGCACCGGGGGATTCAATCTGTTCTGCTTGACGACGAAGAGCTGTACACCCGCCTTGTCACAAGCCTGAACGAGAGCATCCGCCCCTGTTAGCGAGATTGCCATTGGCTTCTCCATCACGACGTGCTTGCCGGCTTTTGCGGCGGCGACTCCCTGTTCCGCATGCAATCCGGATGGAGTCGCTATTGTGACTACATCCGCTTTGCTCTCCGCGAGCATGCGCTCGTACGAAGTGAAATAGGGAACGTTCCACTGTTCGCCCGCCTGCTTCGCTCGGTCGAGCTCGGCGTCGCATACCGCGACCAGCTCCAACCCGTCGATGTTGTCGATCGCCTCGAAATGGTTCTTGCTGATGCGTCCGCACCCGATCAGAGCAATTCGAAAAATCTTCTCCGAGCTCACCTAGGCAATTCTCCGTAACTCGTCGCCATCGATTCGATATTTTGTCCCGCACACCTTGCAGCTGGTCGGGTTCTTGTCGGACAGTCGCTCGCCGCACTGGCACATCCAGCCGATCTTGCGCGCGGGCACGCCCACCATGAGGGCGTAGGGGGGGACATCCCGTGTGATCACACTGCCGGCTCCCACAAAGGCGTACTCGCCAAGCGTAACTCCACAAATGACCGTCGCGTTCGCGCCGATCGTCGCCCCGCGTCCGACCAGAGTCTTCCTGTACTCGTTCCGGCGTGAAACGTGACTGCGGGGACTCACGACATTGGTGAACACCATCGACGGCCCGCAGAACACGTCATCTGACAGCTCCACTCCTTCGTACACGGAGACGTTGTTCTGGATCTTGACGTTGTTTCCAATTACGACGCCGTTCATTACCACCACGTTCTGGCCGAGCGAGCAGCGTTCGCCGATTACCGCCCCGCCTAGCACATGACAGAAATGCCAGACCTTGGTGTCCGCGCCGATCTGGGCGCCCTCGTCAACATAGGCGGACTCATGAATGAATGGCTTCGCCATCAGACGCCCGCCTCCCTGGGGATTCGGGCGTGCCATTCCTGTAACGAGAGCACCGATGGCGCTCTGGACCGGAGCGAAAGAATCGCGTCGCAGGCCGCATTCGCGGCGGAGAGCGTCGTCGTGTACGCAACCCGATTCGCGATTGCCGCTTGTCGCATGGTGTAATCGTCGCGCTGCGATTCTTTCCCCAGCGGAGTGTTGATGAGAAGCTGTATGTCCCCGTTGAGCATCATGTCGACGCCGTTGGGCCGCCCTTCGTGGATCTTGAGGACAGTCTCGGCCGGAATTCCGCGGCCGCGCAAATGCTTCGCTGTTCCGCCAGTGGCGAAAAGCCTGAAACCCATCTCCTGAAACCGCCTCGCGATCGGGGTAACGGATCGCTTGTCGGAGTCGTTGACGGTGATGAAAATCGCGCCTTCGATCGGAAGGACGTTGTCGGCGGCCAACTGTGCCTTCCCGAACGCGCTGCCGAATGAGTCCGAGATTCCCATCACTTCTCCGGTCGATCTCATCTCGGGCCCGAGGATTGGATCGAACTCACGGAATTTGTTGAACGGGAAGACGGCCTCTTTCACCGAGATGTACGCCGGCGCAACTTCTTCCGTGAAGCCGATGTCGTCGAGCGTCT
>JALYZH010000239.1 GCA_030948945.1 Gemmatimonadota bacterium
AATTGGATCACAAGAACCTGGTCTTCGGACCCGCGCGAGGCAATCAATCAACGAGCGTCAAGTCCTCCGCGGCGCGCGTCTCAACGTTCTCAGAGGTGCCACTTCGCACTAGACTCCTGCTCTTGGATCAGGCGCGGTTCCTCGCAGAGAGTCTGTGGCCAAAAACCTGCACCTCGCGCGCGATCATACTGCAAGCACAATAGCACCGTCGTGGCGAAGCCGCATCCCAAAAGTGCTTGTCAGCTGCAAGGCATACAGGTAGCTCAGGAACGGGAGTTCGCCGATTTCACGAGTCCGAGTCGAGAGAGCTGCTCGCAAAGGGCACCGATCACGTGAGCGCGCGCGGTTGCGATTTCGATGTCACGGTTTTCTTCGAGAGAGCGTAATTCGTTGTCAATCGCCCTCCAGAGAGCACTCCCTTCGTGATGGTCATACGCATGCCCGATCGAGCTCGCTCGAAGACACGCCTCGTACCAAGTGCCCGGAATGTTCTCGAGCGAATAAAGCGGCTCGCCGCCAGGATCAAACGCGACCTCGCTTATTACAGCCTTGTAACCCGCGTATTCCAGTTGATCGGACGTGAGTGGGTTATGCTGGGTCCGGGTTGAGAGAAAGCGATCGAGCGTATCGCGTTCCTCGACACACACGAGCGTACCCACAGCGAATTTCTTTCCATGATCTGCGGCCATCGATTCTCTCTCAGCCATCTGTAGCAAGAGCAGACAAACGGTATGCGGATTGCGGGCCAACCGTTGGTGCGAGACCGTACATCCGGGAGGGCTTATGGCGGGACAAGCGAAGGACGTTCACACCGTTCCACTGGGCGATGGCTGGATTAACGAGGTCAGCGGAGCACGAGTGGGCGCGGTCCACCGCACGCAAGAAGCCGCGATAGTAGCCGGTCGCGCGCTCGCAATGCAAAATCATTCTGAGCATACGGTTCACGGAAAGGACGGCAAGATCAGAGACAAGAACAGTTACGGAAACGACCCGATGAGGATTCGGGGCTAAGTGATACTTCTTCAGACGGTGCCAATCCAGAACGCTCCGGTTCAAACCGTCCCGGTTCAAACCGTACCCGTACATCTCTCGTTCACCGACACGCTCATTCTGTCGCTGACAAACGCCCTGTCAATGATCCTGGGCGCGATCCCGCGCATTCTCGGGTTCATCGTAATCCTGGCGGTTGGATGGTTCGTTTCCTCGCTCCTTGCGCGAGCTGTCAAGGGACTTCTTCGCGCGATTCGGTTCGATGACCTTATGCGGAGATCGGGAATCGGAGATTTCTTCGACAAAATGGGAACGGGGACCGATCCAGCAGGGATCGTTGCGGGTCTTGTTAAATGGATCGTTCGACTTGTCGTTCTGCTCGTCGCGTTTGACACGCTTGGCCTTCCCGCGGCCTCCGATGTGATGCGGCAGTTCTTGCTCTGGCTACCGAATCTCGTCGTTGCGATGGTCATACTCTTCGTCGCTGGAATTGCAGCACGAGCTCTCGGAAACGTTGTGCGCGGAGCGACCGCAGAGGCTGGTTTCTCAAACCCTGATACACTTGCCAACGTATCACGGACTGCTGTCTGGGTTTTCGCAATCGTGATCGCGGTAAATCAGTTGGGCATCGCGAGCGCGCTGATCAATACTCTTTTTATGGGCTTCGTTGGCGCTCTCGCGTTGGCGGCGGGCCTTGCATTCGGTTTGGGTGGTCGCGACCTCGCCTCACAGTCCCTGCAGAACTGGTATACCCGGGGGCAGGACGCGAAGCCCAGAGCCCAGCGCGCTGCTTACCCCGCGAAGGACCACGAGACTCTTTGAGCTGGATACTGGAGGCCAGCAAATTTGCCGGTGGATAGGGCTAGATCAAAGGTCAAATGAACGCGACGGACACGTTTATCGAGCAGTACACGGCGGCGGTCGCAGCTGGCGCGAAGGTCGCCCCCGCCGCCTTGGCTGATGCGTGCTGCAAGCTCGTACGCCAACTGAAGACAGACGGGTTTCAGGTCGAGCAAGTGATTGCCTACGTAAACGAACAGATGGCGGGCGCCGGAGGAAAGAAGATCGAGACAGAGCATCTCGATCACGATATGAGTGTCCACTGCGTGGGGGAGTATTTCAAGCCGACGCTCAATGCCGCTACGTGAATTTCCCGACTCGTTCGGCGGGATATGGCACCCCACATGACGCAGAGTTCCAACGACGGCGCGCGTGGCACTGTTTTCTACCCACTCATGCTAGCCCTGCGCAGCATCGGAGCGAAGCCGTGCAGAAAGCCCACGCCGGGATGGATGCGTGGATCGTGCACTCCCGCGGAATCAAAGTCAGCTTCGCGACTGTGTCCGCCTCCTTACATCGAACCCGATAAATGGCTGAATCGGTAAACATCGTCGATCGACGAATGCCGGTCGGCGACGTTGTGGCGGTCCTTGTCGTAGGCTGACATCCGAGCATGAAACAAAAGCCAATCGCGACGTATCTCATTGATTCCCCTTCTTCTTCTCTTGTCTACTTAACGGCTCCGCAATCTCTGGAAGCGTGCCGATTCGATTTCGTCCCGGTGGTCGTCTTCAGCCTCGCGGGTGCAAAAGGCGAGTGAGCCAGTATTCCCCTTGCACATCCCATGCGTAGCTCATAAGGACGGCCAGCAGGTAGGAAACGAAGGCTTTTTTCTGGAACTGAGGCGGCCCACCGTCAGCCATGCCAAACCCCCCAAGCAGCGTGGCGATTAATAAAGCAATTGCATTCCTAATCGCGATCGCGCCAAGATCCGCGCCTTTAACGACCCACTTTCGTAACGCCACCACCATTAGGCGCACTATTAATAGGCCGACAGTAAACGCCAACAGAGATGCCGTTTTCTCTCCTAGGCGGAGGTTGATATCACGCCGTCGTTCCGCTCGTATCGCTCGCTCAGAGCTTCGTCTGCCGTACCACCGTTGGAGACGGGGTAGAACTAACCGGCTCGCCTGGCCCGCTGTTCTGCACCAATGGACAAGATAGCCGTTCCCGTCAGTGTGGAGGGTCAGCTTGTGATCGGCGAGGAACCGCCAGCGTTCGGCATCGCTTGGCATAGGACAGAATCGTGACGACCCTGCGGTTCCTTCGTTCGGTTGGCCCTGAAATGAACGGGCGTTGGCTGTGGTGGAGGGTCACGCGACGTCGATCAGCTTGAGCGCGGTGTCCAGACCCTTCTTGGGATGACGTTGGTTATTCAGGACGATGGTGCCGCGGGAGGGGAAGAACTCAACGGCGCGGGTCGTGATTGGGTGGAACAAAGTCACCTGGTAGATGCCGTGCCAGTTCACGGTGACCTTGCCTTGGGCCTCAAGGTCGCGGATTCGATCGGTTGCCTTCAGTCGTGCCTCCTCCTCGAACTTCATCCCTCCTGCCCGCGCTAGAAAATCCTTTCTCGCCCATCCGTTGCCGGCTGCTCCGGAGACTTATCAAGCGGACGCACTGGTCCATTCTCAGCACGAAGATTTTTGTGGGGATGATTCGGGGTCCCCCCGATGGGTCCGGCTTCGTCCTTTGCGATCTCGCGCGGAGTTCGATGACTACTCGCCGGATGCGGCTCGGCCTGATTAAGCTCGGTAGGATCGCTCATTCGATGGCTCCTGATAAGCGGTGAGAAGATCGGGTATAGTGGGAATGCGCGCATAGCACAGGTAGCGGACGCATCAGATACACCTAGTGATAGGCCCTCCAGTTGCGTTGTATTCGGGATGACCTCGGCACTCGACAAAAGGTTGAGCAGAAGAGTTTCATCCATTTTGTCTCACGTATCGGGAACTGGACTCAAGCGGTGCTTTTCTGACCCCGACTGGAATGTCAACCACCCGAGCGTCCTCGGCAGTGACGGACGCCGCGTAGAACTCCTCGATAAACACGCTCACCAGTTGCGCGAGAAATCCGTTACCGTCCCGCCCGATGGGAGTGCCCAATTCATTTGCAGCCTCGACGAGGGCGCCCTTGAACGCGATCAGGAATTGCTCAGGGTGCGGGGAGGTCATTCTCGCGTGCTTGCAGAGCTCCCGGATCGTCGACCGCTGTGCGGGAGTAACGACTTGCCTCGCGTTTCCATCCAGCGCGGTTCTAACCAACTTGCGCTGAGCTATTGAGAGGGAGACTCTCGGTTGTGAACGGGCCGGGGGCGATTGCAAGCGTCACTCCTGAAGCTGAGGATGCGAGCGGCGGAAACAGATGTCTAGTATACCGCGATCTGGGGAACGCGCAAGCCTTTGTTTCACAATAATTTACGGCCGGCGGATACTAACGTTCCTGTACCATTTCGATGGTTCTGCGGTGCGCGGTTACGCTTATGAGGTTAGGACGTGGAGTAACGTGCGTGTGCCCCTCGTCCTGTTGTGTCTCGCCTCTTCAACCTCAACACATAACTCGCCCAGAATGCCGCATCGAGCATTTGCTGATTCCGAAGGGACGTTATGGGAGGTTTGGCAAATCACGCCTTCATCGGCGAAGGCGCCCTCACGACCTAAGGGCGTGAGGCACCGCCGAGTGTCGTTCGCAACCTCCTGCTACTGGAGCAGGAGGCATTCAACGCCGAACGCGTTGCCTCTTTACGACCTGCCTGCCAGCCTGACTCAAGGCGGATTCGATCAAGCTCGGTAACTGCTTTTTGATCGATTCTACCGCGTTCACTCCGACACAGTTACGGGGGCCGGAGGGAGCGGACTTGACTTGAGCATTGTGCGCGAAACTGCGGAGTCTCTCGGAGGTCGAGCGTGGGCGCAGTTTCCTGAGAGTGGAGAGACGGTGTTTGCGCTCTCACTGCCGTCTCGGCGAGAGG
>JALYZH010000243.1 GCA_030948945.1 Gemmatimonadota bacterium
CGCCGAGCTCCATGTACGCCAACCCGATGTTGTTGAGAACCTGCGCCTCGTGGTTTCGCATTCCCAGCGACTGGTAACCGAGATGACTCAATCTGAATGCCTCGAGCGCCCCGCGTAGATCTCCGCGAATAATCGCGACAGTGCCGAGGTTTTGATCGAGCATCGCGATGAGAGCTCCATCGCCCGAGCTCTCGGCCTTGTCCCGGGCAGCCTCGTAAATCTTCGCGGCCTGATCCAGATCGCCGCTGGTCTGGTAAACTATTCCCACTACGTTCAGCGCCTGCGCCACGGCGGGAGGCGAACCCAGGATTTCGGCCGAGGCGACTGCAGCTTCCAGAACATCGAGGGCTGCCCCGCGATTCCCCTGCTCCATGTACGCGCGGCCGAGCCACCGCAAAACCGCGAGACGCGTACTCGCGTGCACGTCGGGATTTCGGACAAGCTGTTCGTACAGCGTGCACGCTTCCGCCCACCGGCCTTCGAGCTCGGCGAGTTTGGCGCGCTCTACGCTGTCTTTGACGGCGGACGATTCCACCGCCTTTAGTTCGACTGTCGACCTGCGATGAGTCATGGAGATGCGCAATGAACCTCACCCAGCGTCTGAAAGCTGGTGAGGACTTCGACCTACTTAGCCAGACGAGGAAGCGCTCCATGGAGTCACCCGCACAACCCAGCGGGGACGCGCCAGACCTCCGACTACGGCGGTAGCGACTCCAGCCGTGTTTCGATCTCCACTAGGTCGTGGGTGGCGCCGGTCAACCGGAAGGCGTCGGCGGCCTCGCGCCAGGCCGAGCGTGCGGCCCCTGAGTTTCCGACCGCGCGCGAGATTTCCCCGAGCTCGCGCAGCATCTCGGCGTGAAGGAGCCGATCCTCCGCTCCTTCTGCCTCATAAATCGCTATCCGCAAGGTCGCGATGCTTTTGTCGAGCGCTCCACGACGCCGCTCGATACTCGCCCGGACTTTCAAGGCACCCGCGGCGGTCAGGTGGTCACCGCGACGCTGAGCTTCTTCGAGCGCTCTCGAGCAGAGATCGTCCGCAAGATCCAAACGATCTGCTCCGACCCAGGCCTCAGCCAGGTTCAGGGTAACCACACTGCGAACTATCGTGTCGCCCCGTTCGATGGCAATTCCTAGCGCCCTGTCGAAATATCCGAGTGCGTCACCGAAGTTGCCGACTTTTGTGTGTAGCATTCCCAGATTGTTGAGCACCCACGACAAAGGTTCGGAGTCACCGGTCAGCTCAAAAGCGGTGAGGCTTTTCAAGTAGAGCGTCGCGGCCGCCGGGAAATCGCCGTGCATGTTGGCGAGCACGCCGCGATTTTGCTGGATCATCCCAAGAAGGCGAGCGTCAGCGCCCTTTTCCGCCAATGCGGCGGCTTCGGCGTAGAGTCGCTCCGCTTCCTTGTTCTCGCCGCGACGCTGGTGGATTATCGCGAGGCAATTGAGCGCGTGCGCCTCAGCCCCCGGTGAGCCGGAGAGGAGAGCTTGCTCGAGACTTCGGTTGTAGCATCGAAAGGCCGCTTCGGTTTCGCCGCGTTCCCGAAGGAGAGTGCCCTTCCAGCGGAGAATGTCGGCCACAAATGAGTCCCCGCTGCCGCTCTCAAAAGCGGCCAGCGCGTCATCATAGAGTCCCAATGCCTTGGCACTTTCCCCTGCTTTCTCTGCCGAGCGTGCCCGTTCGACAAGCTCGCTCGCGCCACGATGTTCACTCGTCATGAGGCACCACCCGAATTGGTGGCCCCGAGCGAGTTCAGCCCGAAGCCAACATGTAGCGGGAGAAGTGGTTTAACGTCCAGACTTCAGTTTCCGGGATAGTCGAAGATCCTGGCGCAAAGATGGTCGCCGAAAGCTCGATCTCAAGTGCCTTGAGTAAGCCGGTGAGGTCGAGGCCGTCTGCCACGTACGCACCGAAGAGCTGGGTGTTGGCGGGCAGCGACAGTCCATGGACAGCTGTGTTCCTCAGGCGCTGAGTGACCACCACTGGTCTCGCGAACGTCATGTGCGGTGTCATTGCGTAAGCGACGTACTTCGGATCGGAGGTGATCGTAATCTTCGTCGACTGACGTACTGCTCCGGTCGGGAAGACGATCGAGAAGTCCGCTTCCGGAATCGTCAGCGTTCCGCCAGATGGCGAGATGTAACCAGAAACGCCGTACGAAACGTCAGCGTGGCTCGAGTTCCAGGCGACCGCTCTGATATCCTGGGAGGGGTTGAGCACGAAGCCGACGATAGATACGACAGGCTTCAGGAGGCCGCCAATCAGTCCTCCTATGCCTCCAAGCAGCGCTTGCTGGGAGTTGTCCGTCGCGACAATGGCGCTGACGGGAGCTGATGGTGCGGTCGGCGAATTCTCGGCGCAGGATACTGCGACGAACGCGGTGAGGATGAGGACTGACGTGCGAACGAATCTCGAGCGAATCATGTGGCGACCCGTGATAGAAGTGTGAATGACCATCAGCCTGACGCGAGCATGTAGCGGGAGAAGTGCTTGATGAGCCAAACCTGCGCTTCCGGTAGGCCGGTGCGCGGGGAGAAGACGGTAGTGGAAGGTTCGATCTCGAGTACTCTTATTTTTCCGCTGAGCTTCAGATTGTCGTCGGCGATGTACGCCGCGAACAACTGCTTGCGCAGCCGGTCACCACCGACCTCAGTGAAGGAAAGGAGCTGGGTGACGGTGACATCCTTCAGGAATTGCGTCCCACTCGGCTCCATTTTGTACGCGACGTAACTGTCGTCCGAGCTAACAGTGATCTTGATCGGAGCTCGAACAGCGCCGGCGGGGAACAACATCGTCAGGCCCGTCTGTGGGATCTTGATTACGCCGCCGGACGGGTCGATGGTCTGGGTGACCTTCACTACACGCTGAGGCTCCCAGTCCCCGTTCCACCAAAGCGCCTTGAGCTCGAGCTTGCGCGGGTTGGGGAGCGCGTCCGTTATATCACCCGTCCTTGCCGATGTCGCGCCGGCTGGAGCTGATACTGGATCAATTGGGGAGGTCGGAGTTTGGAGCCCCGATTCCGAGCAGGACGAAAGGAGTAAGGCGGCTAGAAGGACGCCAAAGGAGCGGAATATGGGTCGGGTCATCAGGGCAAGCCGGCAGAGGGTAACTCCAACAGGAGCCCCCCTAAGGCAACGGCTGTGCCCTACCCTAACATGTTGTCATTCAAGACTTTATGGATTCCCCGTCTCGAAGCTCATCAATAACGGTGTAATGTTTTTTTACAGCCGCATCGTTTCGTTACAGGCCTTTTGACCCGCCTGGCGAACGAGTCCCACGACAAACATCCGACAGCTGATCGCCAGAATTCGCGCCGGGTTTCACCGCCATCGACGGAGAGATTCCCGATAGATTCAGATGGAGCAAGACGGCCCTTTCGAGAGTACTAATAGAGGCCGGTGGAATCGCGCGTGCGACTCGCGCTCTGCAGTCGCAACAAAATCGCGTGAAACCTGTGGACATGAAATCGTGTCTTATAGTTACACCCTTTAGCCACATTGCCGTATGTCAATTGCTTCTCAGAAGGCGCGGCTCTTCGTCGCCGCAACCACCGCTTTTATTGGCGGATTGATCGTCGCTTCAGGAATGAATTGGACCAAGCTCGGATTCGCGCAGTCGCGCCCCAGTGCTGCGCAGGTCCAGCCAATCGCCGAAGCGAGCAACGCGTTCGTCGCGATAGCGAACAATGTCACTCCGGCCGTAGTATCGATCGAAGTGTTCAGTGCAGCGCGATCGAACGGAGCCGCGCAGCGCGGACGCGCCCAGACCCCTCAAGGCGCCCCTCCAGGAATGGAGGATTTCTTCCGCCAGTTCGATATTCCGCAGCAGTCACGTCCGATGCGCGGTCAGGGCTCGGGGTTCATCGTGACGCGCAACGGTTACATCCTCACTAACAATCACGTCGTCACCAACTCCGATCGCGAGACGATCGCCGACAAGGTGACGGTGAGGATGATGGACCATCGCGTATTCACCGCAAAGGTAGTCGGGCATGACAGAACGACCGACGTCGCGGTGATCAAAATCGATGGCAACGACTTCCCCACCGTCACACTCGGTAACGATGTGGCTTCCCGCATCGGAGAGTGGGTGCTCGCGATCGGCAATCCGCTCGGTCTCGAGAACACCGTCACCGCCGGAATCATCAGCGCCAAGGGCCGCAGCCTCGCGGACCTGAT
>JALYZH010000260.1 GCA_030948945.1 Gemmatimonadota bacterium
GTAGTTGGGCCGTCAATCCTCCGGATGCGTTTGCGATGCGCAGCGATCTTGCGATTCGGGGCAGCACCTCATGAGGCGGGATGAGCGAGACGGTCATGGTCATGCCGCCGCGCTCGCTGCAAGAAGCTCCCGCGCTGCAAGGTCCATCACAAGTCGTGCGAGGAAAGCGCCTCTGGCCAGGGATGGAACCGCGGCGAGGCGCTCAAATGCGGCCGCCCCCTTGTCGGGATTGTCGAACCTCACCGCATCGGGACCGAAGGCGAGCCGCAGGGCAAGATCGCAGAGCTCGACATCATCCGAAATCCGGTAGATTCCAGCCAGCCTCACAAATTCGGCCTGGACAGCTGCGTCATCGATGGCGCGCCCCCATTCGGTCGTCCGCATTCGGGCGCCGAAGCCTGGCGATCCCCCGACCTCTCGCTGGAGACGGTCCAAAAGCCCTGGCGGCCCGGAGAGGCATTGACGGGCGCGATCCGCCCAGTTCCGTCCGCAGACCAGGGTGGCAATCAGGTGCTCGAACGCCTGCAACACCGTAGCCTTGCGGACCGCACCTAGTGATCCGAGAGGCCGGGCGCCGCCCCACAGCCTATGGAGCGCAGTCAGCCGCGGAATTTGTCGGGCCGTGCCACTGGAAGCTGCGAGCGCGATGCCGAAGCCGAGATCGGCGAGGGTTGTCAGTGTTGCCTGCTCCGGAATGCTGACAACCGCCCGATAATGCTGGTTGTTAAACTTGGCTGTCAGAAGCGCGCCCGGAGGATCGATCGGAAGTCCCGCAAGACATTGATCCGGGGCAACAGTGACCCGCCTGTCGGGCGTGCAAATGTCATAGCGATCGATGGTCAGGAGTTGATCCGCGCCCGTTTCATCGATCAGGCGGGCGCGATTATCGGCCTCCAGCTTCCAACGGAGCGGCTGAACCTTCTGGGGAAAAGAAAGCGAGCTGACTCCCAACTCATCAACCAAGAACGCCAGATCGACTCTGGGCGACGATTGCACTGTCTCGGAAAGAGGTTCCCTGGTGAGCTTTGAGACGAGACGGCGAAGCGCGGCTTCGTCAGCCGGCAAGATTACCCGGCCAAGCTCAGTGCGCTTCGAAAGATGGCCGTTGAAATCGAACGTCCGCAATTCAACGGACACCGATCGCTCGGGTGGACCAATGATGGCAACGTTCGCTCTCCCGTTGAGGAGGCTTTCGAGCGAAGCGCCCGCGGGCGCGAGTCCGACACGAAAACCAGCTTGCTGACGCACGCCCTGCGTCCACGGGAGCGGAGAACGAACTTCCAGATAGAGGCACTCCGGCTCCAGGCGCTGATCGTGCCTTAAGGACGATAGCCCTTGGCCGGTGCCACTGACTTCAATAATGTGCGGCCCAATCGGCAACGCGCCCAAGGAGATGATGGTCTCTGCGCGATCCGTGACCGATATGCGCGTCCAAACGCGCCCGTCGATGCCGACGGTGAACTCTTTGATCGGACAGTCCGCCGACAGGCGCAACAGAGGTTCTTCGCTTACCAGCCATACCGTGCCGCTGGTCGACCCGTCCCAACGCGGAACCAGGCCGACAGGCTCGATGCTTGCGCGAAGCGCGTAGCCGATCTTCAGGCTCGCGAGTGCTCGGAGATACTGCGGGTCTAACACGCGCGGGACATTCAATGAATAAACAAGCACGCCGGGCGTTCGGGAGTCTTGGCCTTGGAGGTCGAGCCCCAGGACTACGTCAGACACGACCGGTGCGTTGGCGACGACGATGTAGCGCTGGCCAGCCCGCACATGATTCCCGAGAACCTGCCGTGCGATCCCGTCTTCGTGGATGCGGAGAAGCCAGGGTGCCGTGCCACTGATCCGCAAGTCGGCGAAGACGAGGCCGGACAGGGCCGGAATGTCGCGCTCCAACTGGAGCACCGGCCCGCCGAGGAGTTGTGTCAACGACGTAATTGGCTGTTCACGCAATGAGAGTGTCTGGAGTGCACGCCCTGGCATCCATGTTTCCGGCCTGTCAGCAAACCGAACGCGCGTCTGGTCGAGCGCTTTGGCCTGAAGCCCTGCCTCTTGCAACATGGCGTTAAGGTTCGGAAGCGCAATACCGAGCGTCCATGCGCCTTGGGACGATAGGCGGGCAATGACCTTTACGTCCCCGGGGCGTCGCACGGTCGTGCCGGGCGCCGTCCCCTCCGGCACACCGTGACGGTTGACGAGGCCGGCGCTTCCGCGAATTCGCGCATCCCGCAAGACTTTGCGGGCTTCGCGAAGCCAGTCGCGGGCGGATTGTCTACGCTCCAAGTCCACAACGATACGGGACAGTGTGGACCTGTGGATGGCTGGTACGGCATCCTGCACGTCTTCGTCCCGAAGCGCCAAAACGAGGCGTGCCGTCAGATCCGCCTGCTCAAGCAGATTCTGGAAGCGCGACGAACCAGATGGATCGCCTGACCGGATGAGCTTGCTGATATCATAGAGGGCGAGGTCCGGTCGGCGGGCGAGGTCATATCGTATATCATAAAGGCGCCTGGCAAATTGGCCCTGCAGATCCCTGGGCAGGATCGCATGCGCAATCGGCCACGCGATAATCGAGAAGTGCGCTGCCCATCGTCCGCGCGGACGGAATCCGGAATATGTTTTTGAGAATGTGCTGAACCAGGACCGAATCGTTGCGCGGCTTCCAAACTGGCACCAGGCTGGTATGGCTCGCGCGAAAGAGATCCAATACTCGTCGCCGTCATAAGCGTAGCCGACCTCAGCGGCGATGACGACCCACGGCAGCCAGTGGCCTTTCAGAAGGCCTTGCGCCCGGACGAGTTCGTCGGTGAGCGCTTCGCGCAAGGCACCAATCTCTGCCGCCGCCATCCCGTGTTCAAGCGCATAAACAGGGTAGCCGAGGGCTGCCCTTTCGCTGCACAACAACGAAAAGTGCCTCTCTAGTCGCTCTTGAGCCTCAGTAAGCATTCCCCACCCAACATCTCCTAAACGATATTCGTGGCGCGCTCACTCCGTAACGTCGTAGAACCGCGAATTAGCTCTACGATTCCCTGTCGCCGCCAATCGAGATAATCCTTGCGCCGAATGGCTCGGGGAACCATCCATCGCGTTCTAGCGAGATCAGAGATTTCCTCAACTGTGCGCAGGCTAGACAGGTCCGGCTTTCCCTTTCCCTTTTTTAGTATCTCCAGCGCATTGTCGCTGAGAGTGCACATGAAGACCTCGCGCCGGATGCCATGGCGTAGGACAGCCTCATTGATGTCGAGTTCGTCGAGCGCCACGCGTATTGTTCTCAGCCGCCAGTTCGGACCCTCGCCGAATTTGTGGCGGTCCGCGTAGGGGTGCCCGATGAGGCGCAGAAACTCGCGCATCTCCTCGAAGAGACGGTCCGTAATGTGAAAATGCCCCCAGCCGAGCGTATAGCCGATCGAACTGAAATAATGCGCTCCGTCGAGTCGCAGGCGGTTATAGATCGACGATCGACCCATCGACGATGTTGTGGTTACGACAAGAAGGCTCGCGCCCTTTGCCTTGCCGGAGATAATCCCGACTGTTTTGCCGTAGGTAGATCTGAAATCGTCGAAGATGTCCCTCGATCGAACAAGGCATGCGACCGCCTTGCCTCCCAGCAGCCTGTTGTAGGGAGGAACGGCACCGAGGACGTAGGCATCAAGAAGGTTGACAAGTCTATGTGAACGCTCCTCGACCGTCCACCCAATCAGGTTGTCCCTGACAGAGAGATTGAAGACGGGATCACCGAGCGCAATGATCCCGGCGATGCGATCGTGTCCGTCATCCCAGACCAGATAGCGGAGCCGTCGTCCAAAGCCGCATGAGACCGGCACGGACCAGGTGAGTGTAGCCATTCGGAATAGATCGGCTTCGGCGGTGTCGCTCACAACGCGCACTAGACGCAGTCTGATTCGGGACGGATCGATCTCGGACCCGTCGGCGAAATGCGGAAGCAGCTTGCACAGTGCTCGGTCAAGGAAAGCCGAGCCGGCTGCCAACTTTTCTGCCCTCTGGCCTCCATGAAGGCGGCGCACTACCTCTTTACCCTCGCCCGGAAGAATGAGCGTTCCGTCGTCGGCCTTCGCAAATCCAAGCTTTGTAAAATGGCGGCGAATATTTCTTTTAAGTTTTGCCTCAGGGCTGAATGCTTTGGCGATGCTACCTTGTTTCATAAATTCCTCAAACAATGACATTGAGTCGCTAGATTAGCGCAACGGGCTTTCTCTCTCAAGTTGTAACTATCGGTTGGCGGGGGGCGTACAGATTATTCCCGCTCGTCGTCGTTCGT